>QNFN01000064.1 GCA_003645555.1 Gammaproteobacteria bacterium
CCGCAGTAAGGACAGAGCGAGTCGACATGGTCATCAGCCACGGCGGTACCGAGACCGCCTTGTGACGCCAGGGCTCCGGTCGGGCAGGCCTGGACACACTCGCCGCAACCGACGCAACTGCTCGACCCCAACGTAGCGCCCTGGTCGAAGACGATGCGGCTGGCGCCACCGCGCATGGCGAAACCGATGACGTCGTTGCCCTGTACCTCGCGGCAGGCACGCAGGCAGCGTGTGCAGTGGATACAGGCGTCGAGGTTGACGCGGATCGCGGGATGGGTGGCGTCAGTGGCTGGCTGGTGATCGGCGCGTGGAAAGCGTGATTCTGTGATGCCGAGTTCGGTGCTCCAGCGCCGCAACTCGTCGACTCGTAGCAGCGGTTCAGCCGGGGCATCGGCGACCAGCAGTTCGAGGACCAGGCGCTGGGCCTGCCGTGCGCGCGGTGAGGTCGTGCGAACCTGCATGTCGGCTGTTGGCTGGCGACAGCACGCCGCCGCCAGGACACGCTCGCCGTCGATCTCGACGACGCAGGCGCGGCAGTTGCCAGCCGGCGTGAGTCCCTCCTGGTGACACAGGTGTGGAATGGCGATGCCGTGGCGTGCAGCCACTTGCAGCAATGTTTCGCCGGGAAGCGCAGCGATGGCCTGGCCATCGAGCGAGAACTGAATCGGTGTCGACTCAGCCATCGATCTCGTCCGGGAAATGGTCGAGCACGCAGCGCAACGGATTCGGCGCCGCCTGGCCAAGACCGCAGATCGAGGCGTCGGTCATGGTCGTCGCCAACTCTTCGAGCAGGGGCCGGTTCCAGCGTTCGGCCGCCATCAAGGTCACGGCCTTGACCGTGCCGACCCGGCATGGCGTGCACTGGCCGCAGGACTCGTGGGCGAAAAAGCGCATGGCGTTCAGCGCCGCATCGCGCGCACGGTCGTGTTGCGACAGCACGATCACCGCCGCCGAGCCGATGAAGCAACCGTGTTCCTGCAGCACGTCGAAGTCTAGCGGCAGGTCGGCCAGCGATGCCGGCAGGATGCCGCCCGAGGCGCCGCCGGGAAGATAGCCGTAGAGTTCGTGACCTTCCGCCATACTGCCGCAGAACTCGTCGATCAATTCGCGGACGCTGATCCCGGCCGGTGCCCGGTAGACCCCGGGTCGGGTGACGCGGCCACTAACGGAAAAGGTGCGCAGGCCACGACGTCCGCGGCGGCCGGGCGGCGCGAACTGCTCGGGTGGCTGTTCCAGCGCGTCGCGAATCCAGTGGAGGGTGTCGAGGTTGTGGACCAGGGTCGGCCGACCGAACAGCCCGACCTCGGCAACGTAAGGCGGGCGCAGCCGCGGCATGCCACGTTTGCCCTCGAGTGACTCGAGCATCGCCGACTCCTCGCCACAGATGTAGGCGCCGGCCCCGCGACGCAGTTCGATATTCGGCAGCGGGACCGGCGGGTCAGCGTGCAGAGCGTCGAGTTCGCGCCGGAGCAGCGCGCGTGCCGCGGCGTACTCGTCGCGCAGGTAGAGGTAGCCCGTCTCGGCAGCGACCGCGTGGCAGGCGATCAGCAGCCCCTCCAGGAAGCGGTGTGGATCGGTTTCGAGATAGTGGCGGTCCTTGAACGTGCCGGGTTCGCCCTCGTCGATGTTGATGGCGACCAGTCGTGGGGCGGGCTGTTCGCGGACGATGCGCCACTTGCGTGCCGAGGGGAAACCGGCACCGCCGAGGCCGCGCAGGCCGCTCGCGTCGAGCCGCTGGAGTACGGTTTCTACTGACAGGCTGCCATCGGTCACGGCCGCCAGGGCTGTGTACCCACCGGTAGCGCGGTAGGCGGCGTAGTCGACGGCCACACCGGGCGCGACCGCCTCGGTCAGGCCCTGGTCGATCGTGGCGTGGACCGAAGCTACGTCGGCGTGGGCAACGACATGTGTGCCGACCACGGCGACCGGGGCGCTGTCACAGTGGCCAACACACGGTACGCGCTGCAGGCGGACCTCACGTCCAAGTGTCGCGGTGAGTCGCTCCACCAGCAGCTCAACGCCGGACATGGTGCAGCTCAGGGAGTCGCAGACGCGCACCGTCAGTGTCGGTACTGGCGTCTTGTCATCGGCCGCGAGGTCGAAATGATGGTAGAAGCTTGCGACTTCGTAGATCTCTGTCTCGGCTAGTCGGAGACGCTCGGCAAGGATGCGCAGGTGACCCGGTCGCAGGGTCGCGAAGCGGTCGTTGAGCAGGTGCAGGTACTCAAGGAGGCGATCACGGCACAGCGGTTGCTCGCCGGCGAGCAGGCTGTCGATCTCGCTCACGAAGGAGTCGTCGGTTGCTGCCGGCGAGGAAACTGGGTGGCTCATGATTCTCCGATTATCGACGCCCTGGACGGATCAGGCCACCCTGGAAAACGCAGGGCCAATTGCCGGTGGATGCGATCCGCAGCACCTGACTTGTGGGTCGGGCTTCAGCCCGACGCAATGGTTGACGGCTCACCTTTGTCGGACTGAAGTCCGACCCACAGAAATCAACCGACCCGAAATAGTGGGACAAGAGGTCATAAAAAAGCCCGACCACCTCGCGGTGGCCGGGCTGATGTGATGTGCGCCGCGACTCAGAGGTAGTCGTAGGTGCCGTTGGCCCACTTGTAGAAGACATAGCCGGGAGCAGTTACGTCACCCTTGCCGTCGAAGCCGATGTTGCCGAGCACGGTCTCGAACTTGTTGCCGCGCAGCGACTTGATCACGGCGTCGGTGTCGGTCGAGCCAGCCTTGGCGACGGCCAGGACCCAAGCCTGGATCGCGCCGTAGGTGTAGAGCGTGTAGCCCTCTGGCTCGTAGTTCTGGGCCTTGAACTTGGCCACCACCGGGGCGGCGACCGGATTCTTGCGCGGGTCGGGGCTGAAGGTCATCAGCGTACCCTCGCCGGCCGGACCGGTGATCTTCCAGTATTCGTCGGTGACCAGCGCGTCTCCGGAGATCAGCAGCACGTCGTAGCTCTGCTCGCGCGCCTGGCGGATCATCAGACCCGCCTCAGTGTGGTAACCGCCGACATACATGACGTCGACTTTGGCACCTTTCAGCTTCGACACCAGTGCCGAGTAGTCCTTCTCGCCAGCGGTGTAGGCTTCGTACATCACTTCGTTGATGCCACGCTTGTTGAGCTGTTTCTTGGTCTCGTCGGCGAGGCCCTTACCGTAGGCGGTCTTGTCATGGAGGATGGCGATCCTCTGCTTGCCGTGTTTGTCGGCAAGGAAGTTGCCGGCGACCAGGCCCTGCTGGTCATCACGACCGCAGGTGCGGAAGACGTTGTCGCCGCCTTCTTCGGTCAGCTTCGGGTTGGTGGATGCGGGCGAAATCTGCACGATGCCCTCTTCTTCGTAGACCTTGGATGCCGGGATCGACGAGCCGGAGCAGAAGTGGCCGGCGACGAAGGCGACGTTGTCGCTGACGAACTTGTTGGCCACGGCCACGGCCTGTTTCGGGTCGCAGGCATCGTCACCGATGGCCAGCTTCAACTTCTGGCCGAGGACGCCGCCGGCGGCATTGATGTCGGCAACAGCCATTTCGGCTCCGCGCTGCATCTGCTCGCCAAAAGAGGCGTACTGGCCGGTCATCGGGCCGGCGACGGCGATCGTGATCTCCGCGTTGGCGGCACCCGCGATCAGCGTCGTAGCCGCCGCGGCGATAAGAGTTGATTTAAATTTGTTCATTGCTGTTGGTTTCTCCTGAAGGGAGCCTCTTGGTGGTGGAAAGCCGCAGGCCATGGGTGCTGCGGACAGGGGATCGAATCTATCTCACCCGGAAGAGGGCAGCAATTCGGCGGCGCTTCCGGGAGACGGGGCGTCAGGTAGGCACGTCGGCGGACCATTGTCCGGGGTCAGGCCGACTCACCGCTGATCGAGCGCAGAGTGAAGAGACCGCGGCGACGGTAGATCCATGGATACTGTTTGACCAGCGCACTGATGCGATTGAAACGGAAGCTGACCAGGGCGATGGTGACCAGCACCGTGGTGTCGATCAGGTAGCCTGACAGCGAGAGCAACTCACCCTGGAACAGGCCGAAGGTGAGGAAGCGGTCGGCAAGTCCAAGCAGGAGGCAGTAGATCGCCACGTGCCAGGCCGGCTTCCAGGTGATCGCCAGTGCCCGGCCGGTCACCCAGGCAATGAATCCGACAATGACCACCGTCAGGCCGATGAAGACGTTGAGGGAGGTGCCGAGTAGTGCTTCCATCGAAATCTTGATCCTGGGCGTGCCGCTCAGTGGCCGCCTTCGAGGTAGGCAGCGCGGATCTCTTCATTGGCCAGCAGTTCCTGCCCGGTCCCGGAGAGCAGCACCTTGCCGTTGGCCAGTACGTAGCCACGGTGTGCGAGGCGCAGGGCGTGGTAGGCATTCTGCTCGACCAGGAACACGGTCATGTTCTGCTCTTCATTGATCTGCTTGATGATGCTGAAAATCTGCTTGACCAGCAGCGGCGCGAGACCGAGCGACGGTTCGTCGAGCAGCAGCAGCTTGGGCCGGCTCATCAGCGCGCGGCCGATAGCGAGCATCTGTTGTTCGCCACCAGAGAGCGTGCCGCCACGCTGCTCACGGCGCTCGCGCAGCAGCGGGTAGAGCGTGAACACCCGCTCGAGGTCATCGTCGAAGTGTTTGGGGTCACTGACCGTGGCCCCCATCTGCAGGGTCTCGAACACGGTCATGAACGGGAAGATGCGCCGGCCTTCGGGAGACTGCGCGATGCCGCTCTTGATGATTTCGTGCGAGGCGCATCGGCTGATGTCGTTGCCCAGGAACTCGATGCGTCCGGAACGCGCCTGAGGGTTGCCGCAGATGGTCATCAACAGGGTCGACTTGCCGGCGCCGTTGGCTCCGATCAGCGTGACGATCTCGCCCTCGTTGATCTCAATATCGACACCCTTGAGCGCCTCGATGTGACCATAGAAAGTGTGGACTCCGGAGATCTTCAGCACCGCATTAGACTCCTCCGGAGGGGATGTCGGTGTCGTCATCCGACTCTTCTTCACCTAGGTAGGCGCTGATCACCGCCGGATCGTTGCGGATGAATTCCGGTGTTCCGGAGGAGATCATGCGCCCGTAGTCGAGGACCACGATATGGTCAGAGATGCCCATGACTACGCTCATGTCGTGCTCAATCAGTAGCAGCCCGATGCCATGCTCGTCGCGGATGTAAGTCAGCAGTTGGTTTAGCTCCGAGGACTCCTTGGGGTTGAGCCCGGCGGCCGGTTCGTCGAGGCAGAGCAGCACCGGTTCGGTGCACATGGCACGCGCAATTTCGAGCCGCCTCTGGTCGCCGTAAGGGAGATTGCCGGCATTCCAGTCGGCACGCTCGGTCAGGTTGATATGGTCGAGCCAGTAGCGCGCCAGGTCGATGGCTTTTTTCTCGGCGTCACGATACATCGGCAGGCCGAGCAGGCCGGCGAAAGTAAAGCCCGAGGCGCGCATCAGCTTGTTGTGCTGGGCCAGGATCAGGTTTTCGAGAACCGACATCTCCGGGAACAGGCGGATGTTCTGGAAGGTGCGCGCGACCCCGGCATGCGCGGGGATGTCGTAGCCTTCCATGCGTTCGAGCAGGAACCGTCCGCGCTGGGGATGGTGCAGCGCCAGGCGGCCCACGGTCGGCTTGTAGAATCCGGTCAGGCAGTTGAACAGCGTGGTTTTGCCGGCGCCGTTGGGGCCGATGATGGCCGTGATTTCACGCGGGTTGGCCTCGAACGAGACGTCGTTGATGGCGATCAGGCCGCCGAACTGCATGGTCAGGTGCTCGACCGTCAGCAGGGCCTGGGTCCCGGTGTCGTGCATGACCGCGTTCATTTCACGCTACCCTTGCCAGGTGGCGGATGGAGCCGCAGCGTCGGTTCGCGATGCGCCAGCAGCCCGCTTGGTCGCCAGACCATGATCATGACCATGGCCAGGCCGAACGCCAGCATTCGGTACTGCTGCAACTCGCGGAAAAACTCGGGCAGGCCGATGAGCAGGATGGCGGCGAAGACCACGCCGAGCTGACTGCCCATGCCGCCGAGGACGACGATTGCCAGGATGACCGCCGATTCGATGAAGGTGAAGCTCTCGGGGCTGATGAAACCCTGTCGGGTGGCAAAAAACGAGCCGCCGAAACCGCCGAACATGGCGCCTATGGAAAACGCGGTCAACTTGGTATTGCGCGGGTTCATGCCGAGGCTACGGCAGGCGATTTCGTCTTCGCGCAACGCCTCCCAGGCGCGCCCGATCGGCAGCTTGCGGATGCGCAACGTAAACAGGTTGGTGAGCATCGCCATGGCGAGGATCAGGTAGAAGAGAAATATGATCCGGTCGATCGGTGAGTAGGTGAGTCCGAAGAAGGTGTGGAAGGTGTCGCCGCCATCTGAGGCTCGCTTGGAAAGCTCGAGACCGAAAAAGGTCGGACGCGGAATACCCGAGATGCCATCGGGACCGCCGGTGAACGTGTACCAGTTGAGCAGGATGATACGAATGATTTCACCAAAACCGAGGGTGACGATCGCCAGGTAGTCGCCACGCAGGCGCAGTACCGGGAAGCCGAGCAGGATGCCGGCGAACGCGGCGAGGATGCCGGCCAGTGGCAGGGCGAGAAAGAAGCCGAGGTCGAAATACTGTGCCAGCAGCGCATAGCTGTAGGCACCGACAGCGTAGAAAGCGACATACCCAAGGTCGAGCAGTCCGGCCAGGCCGACGACGATGTTCAGCCCCCAGCCGAGCATGATGTAGGTGAGGACCAGAATGCCAATATCGAGCAAGCGGCGGTCGGCAAATGGCAGGAACGGCAGGATGAGGGCAAACCCGAGCAGTGCCGGGCCGATAAAACGCGCAGCGTCCTGCACTTTGGCGCCGACCAGGTCCATGGCTTTCTCACGCGCGTCACGACTGCGTGCAGCGCCACCGTGATGCCAGGTGAGCCAGATGGCCCGTAGGCTCATGGCCAGGGTGACGGAGAACAGTGACCAGTTCACCACCGTGCTGCGGAACGGGTAGGTCCGTTCCGGGTCAAGATCGCCGGCAAACAGTTGCAGCAGTAAAATGATGACGGCGGTCGGCAGTGCTGTTATGGCAATCGGCAGCGCACGCTGCTCGCGCAGCATGATTACGCCGATGCGACCGAGAAAGGCCAGGGCCGTGGCAAAGAAGACACCGTCGAAGCGGGTCAGGATGGCGAGGCCACCCGGGACATCCTCGATCTTGAAGCCGACCAGGCTGAAGCTCAGTCCGAAAACGACCACTGCCATCAGCCCGGCATCGCGCAGCATGTCGCGGGTCGGGGTGATGGAAGCGGCAGCGGCCTCGCTCATCGGTCAGACTTTTTCCACGTCGGGTTTTCCGAGCAGTCCCGTGGGCCGGAAGATCAGTACCAGCACCAGGATCGCGAAGGCGGCAACGTCCTTGTACTCGACGGTGAAATAGGCTGACCAGAACGCTTCGATCAGGCCGATCAGCAGGCCGCCGAGCATGGCTCCGGGCAGCGAGCCGATGCCACCGAGCACCGCTGCGGTGAACGCCTTCACCCCGGCGAGAAAACCGATGTAGAAGTCGATCACACCGTAGTTGAGCAGGAAGATCAGGCCGGCGACCGAGGCCAGTGTCGCGCCCATGACGAAGGTCAGCGAGATGGTGCGGTCGACGTTGATGCCGATCAGTCCCGCCATGCCGAGATCTTGCTGGCAGGCACGCTGGGCGCGGCCGAGCGCGGTCTTGTTGATCAGGTAGGTGAAGGCGAGCATCAGCACGATGGTGAGCACGATGATGAACAATTGCAGGTAACTGAGCGTGACCACGAAATCGCCGCCCTCGAGGAAACGGAAGCCACCGCTGATCAGCGGTTGCAGTGGTTTGACCCGCGCGCCCTGCAGCAACTGAACGTAATTCTGCAGGAAGATCGACATGCCGATCGCAGTGATCAGAGCGGCGAGCCGTGGCGAGTTGCGCAACGGTCGGTAAGCGACTCGTTCCAGCGCCCAGCCGTAGACCGAGGTCAGGATCGTGGTCGCCAGCAGCATGATCACCAGGGCCAGGGGGATCCAGCCGATGCCGAGCAGGCTGAGCACCATGAAGGTGATGATCGAGATGAAAGCGCCGATCATGAAAATCTCGCCGTGGGCGAAATTGATCATGCCGATGATGCCGTAGACCATCGTGTAACCGATGGCGATCAGCGCGTAGATCATGCCCAGCGAGACGCCGTTGATCAGCTGCTGCAGAAAGTAACCCATGGAATACTTATTACCTTCACGTCGCGGTCAGCTAAGGAACCTCTGATTAAGTCTGGACGAAGTAGATGGTGATTCAGAATGTTCAGATTTGAGGCGCAAATCGCACGCAATAGCTAGCTATTGTGAAGAATTGCAACGAAAAAGCTGGATATTCTGGGCGCCAGATACGAGTTCATGACTTGATCAGAGGTTCCCTAAGGCCGCGCGAGTGGCATGTGGTTCCCTTGTTATATCGGCAACCCGGGGCAGGGGACGCG
>QNFN01000065.1 GCA_003645555.1 Gammaproteobacteria bacterium
AGAAGCCCCCGGGCAGGAACCATGTCCAGCACACCCGTAACCGCCCAGACCCCGGTCGAGCAGACGGTCGCCTACACGATTGACGACCGCCTCTATCTCAACATCACCGACCGCTGCACGCTGACCTGCGCCTTCTGCCCGAAGACCCTGGGTTCGCTGCAGGTGCACGATTACGACCTGACGCTGGACCATCGTCCCGACATGGACGAGATCATCGCCGCCATCGGTGACCCTGCCGCCTACAGCGAGGTGGTGTTCTGCGGCTATGGTGAACCGACCTTGCACCTGGACCTGTTGCTGAAGGTGGCTGGCTGGATCAAGGAGCGTGGTGGCCGCGTCAGGGTCAACACCGACGGCCTCGCCAGCCTCGCCAACAAGCGTGACGTGCTGCCGGAGATGGCCGGGCTGGTCGATGCCGTCTCGGTGTCGCTGAACGCCCAGTCCCCGGATATCTACAACCGTCACTGCCAACCGTCACTGCCCGGCGCCTACCAGGCGATGCTCGCTTTCCTGCAGGGGGCGCCGCGTTACATCCCCGAGGTGACCGCCACGGCGATCGATGGCCTCGAGGGCGTAGACATGGCCGCTTGCGAACGCGTCGCAAAGATGTGTGGCGCCCGCTTCCGCCGGCGCGTCCTCGACATTGTCGGCTAACCCCCCGGATCGGAGCCATACAAATGGACCTCGTCTGCCCCGCCGGTAATCTGCCCGCCCTCAAGGGGGCCGTCGACAACGGCGCCAACGCCGTCTACATGGGCTTTCGCGACGACACCAACGCGCGCTCGTTCCCCGGCCTGAATTTCAGCGAGGGCAACGCCCGTGACGGCATCCGTTACGCCCATGCCAAGGGTGCCAAAGTCTACGTCGCGATCAACACCTACCCGCAGCCATCCGGCTTCGCCCGCTGGCAGGCGGCCGTCGACCACGCCGCAGAACTCGGCGTCGACGCCCTGATCATCGCCGACATGTCGGTGCTCGACTACGCCATGCGCGCCCATCCCGACCTGTCCCGTCACCTGTCGGTGCAGGGGTCGGCCAGCAACTACGAAGCGATTCGCTTCTACTACGAACAGTTCGGCGTGCGCCGGGTAGTGCTGCCGCGAGTGCTGTCGCTCAAACAGGTGGCGCAGGTGATCGAACAGATCCCGGTCGCGGTCGAGGTGTTCGGCTTCGGCGGCCTGTGCGTCATGGTCGAGGGACGTTGCACGCTCTCCTCCTTTGCCACCGGCCAGTCGCCGAACGCCTGCGGCGTCTGTTCGCCCGCCAGTGCCGTACGCTGGCAGGAGACCCCGGAAGGTCTCGAGTCACGCCTTGGCGGATTGCTGATCGACCGTTACGGCGACGGCGAACACGCCGGCTACCCAACCATCTGCAAGGGCCGCTACGAGGTCGGCGACGCCACCTACTACGCCATCGAGGAGCCAAGCAGCCTGAACACCCTGGAGTTGCTGCCCGAGTTGCAGGCGATGGGGGTGAGTGCCATCAAGATCGAGGGACGTCAACGCAGCCCGGCTTACGTACGCCAGGTGTCGAGGGTCTGGCGCGAGGCACTCGATGCCGTCGCCCGCGACCCCGACGGCTTCGTCCCGCGCCCCGACTGGATCGCGGCCCTGGGCAAGGTCTCGGAGGGGGCACAGACCACTCTCGGCGCCTACCACCGGCCGTGGCAGTGAACCGTTCCTGGCCAACCACGCCATGAGCAGCATGCCCCGCCTGACCCTCGGCCCGGTCCAGTACCATTGGCCGCGCGCCCGTCTCGAGGCCTTCTACGAAGAGATCGCGGCGAGTGCAGCCGAGGTGATCTACCTCGGCGAAACGGTCTGCTCCAAGCGCCGGGAACTGCAGCTCGATGACTGGCTCGCTATCGCCGAACGGCTGCAGGACGCAGGCAAGGAAGTGGTGCTCTCGAGCCTGGCGCTGATCGAGGCGGAGTCCGAACTGAAGGCCCTGCGCCGGCTTTGTGCCAACGGTCGCTTCCGGGTCGAGGCCAACGACATTGGTGCCGTGCGGCTGCTGGCCAACCAGGGGGTCGAGTTCGTCACCGGCCCGGCCGTCAACATCTACAACCAGCACACCCTGGCGCTGCTGGCGCAACAGGGGCTGCGACGCTGGGTGATGCCATTCGAGCTCTCCCGCTTGACCCTGGCCGAGATCCTCGCCGAGCGTCCGGACGGGATCGAAACCGAGGTGACCGCTTTCGGCCGCATCCCACTCGCCTGGTCGGCACGCTGCTTCACGGCACGCCACCACAACCTGCCCAAGGACGCCTGCGAAGAGGTGTGCGATCGCTACCCCGACGGTCTGCTGGTGCGCACCCGGGAGTCGGAACCGTTTCTCGCCTTCAACGGCATCCAGACCCAGTCAGCCCAGACCTACACCCTGGTCGGCGAATTGACCGACATGGCCGAACTCGGTGTGGACCTGATCCGGATCTACCCGCAGGCCGAAGCGACCGGGCGAATTCTGGCGGTCTTTGCCGCCGTACGCGACCATGAACTCGCCGCAGAGGCGGTGCAGGCGGAACTCGAGGAACTGATGCCGGTCGGCCCGTGCCGCGGTTACTGGTATGGCGAGGCCGGGATCTCGGCGGCCCCGGCAACCCTCAGCTGACGCGAGCGCCGAACAACCGGCGGTAGCTGGCAAGCGCACCGTCAAGCCAGGCGCGCGCCGTATCCGGGAGTTCGTGGACGCCGAAATCGAGGCTGTCGAGCAGGTTCTTCACCTGCAACCCGATGGCCGTATCCCCCTCGATCCGCAGCCGCCTCTGGAAGAACAGCGTGTCCGGGTCTTCATCCCCGGCCGCCAGCACCAGGAAGTCGTACAGGTTGCCGCTCATGGTGACGTCGGCATCGTGTCCGTCGGTGCCAGCATAAAAACCGCCGACCCCGAGGAACAGCCGGTACTCGACCTGCGCATCCTCGATCCGGATCGCCACCGTGCGGCCAAACAGGAACTCCAGCTCGCCATCGGCCAGCGCCCCGGCGAGAACCCGATCGAGCACGGCCGCCAGTACGGTCGAGTGGACCACAGCCGGAACCAGGCGCAGCGGCAAGGCCAGCGCCGCCGGCAAGCGTGCGCCGAGATCGGGGGGTGTGCCGGATTCGGTCTCCATGGCGGCGCGACTATAGCACGCACCCGACCCGACCTGGAGCAGGGAAACGATGGCTCTGCCAAGCCTTTCGCCTCCGGCACACGATCGCCAGAGACCGGGGCCATGCGACTAACAGGCTGTTGAAATTCTACTCAGCTGGCGCAATTTAGCTGCGGCCCGGCGAGGCACGCCAAACTGCACGGTAGCCAGCCAGGTAAGCCGGCCAATCAAGGATGCCCCGCGCGGCACCACTTCTTCGAGTGACCACGGCCTACAGAGGCATACGCAGCAGGTGAGAGTGCGGATCGAACCATGACCCGCCCGAGGCGGCTCAGCGTCTCATCGAATCAAAGAACTCGGCGTTGGTCTTGCTGGCGCGGAGCTTGTCGTGCAGAAATTCCATTGCCGAGAGCTCGTCCATCGGGTGCAGCAGCTTGCGCAGGATCCACATCCGCTGCAGTTCGTCGGGCTTGGTCAGCAGTTCCTCGCGCCGGGTGCCTGAGCGGTTGATGTTGATCGACGGGTAGATGCGCTTCTCGGCAATGCGGCGGTCGAGGTGGATCTCCATGTTGCCGGTGCCCTTGAACTCCTCGTAGATGACGTCGTCCATGCGTGAACCGGTGTCGACCAGGGCGGTGGCGATGATGGTCAGGCTGCCGCCTTCCTCGATATTGCGCGCGGCGCCAAAGAAGCGTTTCGGCCGCTGCAGGGCGTTGGCGTCGACACCGCCGGTCAGCACCTTGCCCGACGACGGCACGACGGTGTTGTAGGCGCGCCCGAGACGCGTGATCGAGTCGAGCAGGATGACCACGTCGAGCTTGTGCTCGACCAGGCGCTTGGCCTTTTCGATCACCATCTCGGCCACCTGGACATGGCGACTGGCCGGCTCGTCGAAGGTGCTCGCGACCACCTCGCCGCGCACAGAGCGCGACATCTCGGTCACTTCTTCCGGGCGCTCGTCGATCAGCAGCACGATCAGGTAGCTATCGGGATGGCGCGCGGTGATCGACTGGGCGATGTTCTGCAGCAGCATGGTCTTGCCAGCCTTCGGCGGCGAGACGATCAGGCCGCGCTGGCCCTTGCCAACCGGCGCCACCAGATCGATGGTGCGCGCGGTGATGTCCTCGGTGCTGCCGTTGCCGATCTCCAGGTCCATCCGCTCGTCCGGATGCAGCGGAGTCAGATTCTCAAACAGGACCTTGTGCTTCGCCTTCTCCGGTGGCGAGAAGTTGATCTCGCTGACCTTGAGCAGGGCGAAATAGCGCTCGCCCTCTTTCGGCGGCCGGATCTTGCCCGACACCGTGTCACCGGTACGCAGGTTGAAGCGGCGGATCTGGCTGGGTGAGACGTAGATGTCGTCGGGACCGGCGAGGTAGGAGCTGTCGGACGAGCGCAGGAAGCCAAAGCCGTCCTGCAGGATCTCGAGCACGCCGTCGCCGAAAATGTCCTCGCCTTTGCGTGCGTGGGCCTTGAGGAGCCCGAATATGATGTCCTGCTTGCGTGAGCGGCCCATCCCCTCGATTTTCATCGACTCGGCAACCTCCACCAGTTGGGAGGCCGACATTTTTTTCAGTTCGGTGAGATTCATCTTGATTGTGTAGCTGCTGCGAAATCCAGAATGGAACTCCAGGCACGGAACGGCCCAGGGGGTATGCGATCGTTAGCGTAGACGTGATGGGTAGTTAAGGGTGCTGGCTCTGCCACCAGCGAGGGCGCCTGGTAACCGGCGCTCCGTAATAGATAGAAACTAGCACGGAACCAATGCCGGGTCTATACCCGGACCGTCCCGTGCGCAGGACCTCAGAGACTGCTGTCGATGAACGCGGTCAGCTGTGACTTGGAAACAGCACCGACCTTGGTCGCCTCGACATTGCCGTCCTTGAACAGCATCAGGGTCGGAATACCACGAATGCCATAGCGTGGTGGTGTATTCGGGTTCTCGTCGATGTTGAGCTTGGCCACGCGCAGGCGATCACCATACTCATCGGCAATCTCGGTGAGGATCGGTGCAATCATCTTGCACGGCCCACACCATTCAGCCCAGAAATCGACCAGAACCGGCGTCCCATACTGGATCACTTCGGCCTCGAAACTGTCATCGGTAACGTGTACCAGACCTTCGCTCACGCCTCGCGCCTCCCATCTTGTCGTCCCGTATGCGGCATGGCTCCGGGACAGAATAGCCTCCCGAACCGCGTAGATACGCTAAACAGGAGGCCGTAACGAGCGACATTTGAGCCGAATCTGTGGCATATTTCAACCCCGCCCGCTACCGGGCCCCAAGCTCGCAAAGATTAGGCCAAGATGGCAGAAACCGTACTTACCGAAACCACGTTCCATTCCCTTGACCTGCCCGACGAGCTCCTGCGCGGCCTGGACGAGGCCAAATTCACCCATTGCACCCCGATTCAGGAACTGGCGCTGCCACCCTCACTGCGCGGTGAGGATGTCGCCGGGCAGGCCCAGACCGGCACCGGCAAGTCGGCCGCGTTCCTGCTCGCCGCCATGACACGGCTGCTACGCAACCCTGTGGTGGAACAGCATGCCGGCCAGCCGCGCGCACTGATCCTGGCCCCGACCCGCGAACTGGCGATCCAGATCCACCGCGATGCCACCGAACTCGGCAAATACAGTGGACTGCGCCTGGTGCTCGCTTACGGTGGCACCGGCTACCACGAGCAACGTGAGGCGATCACCGCCGGCTGCGACATCCTGATCGGCACACCGGGACGGATGATCGACTATTACAAGCAGGGGGTGTTTCATCTCAATGCGATCGAGGTGATCGTCCTCGATGAGGCGGATCGCATGTTCGACCTCGGTTTCATCAAGGACATCCGCTACGTGCTGCGGCGGCTGCCACCCCCGAGCGAGCGCCTGAGCATGCTCTTCTCGGCCACCATGTCGCTGCGCGTCAGCGAGTTGGCCTACGAACACATGAATTCCCCGCAGACGCTCGCGGTCGAAGCCGATAAAATCACCGCTGATCGCGTCCGCCAGATGGTCTATCACACGGCCATGGAGGAGAAATTACCGCTGCTGATCGGGCTGCTCCAGCACCAGGACTCACGACGCAGCATCATCTTCGTCAACACCAAGCGGGTCGCCGACCGCCTCCATTCCTACCTTGCCGGCAACGACATCCAATCCGCCGTGCTCTCGGGTGACGTTCCCCAGACCAAGCGACAGACACTGCTGCTGCGCTTTCAGCGCGGTGAGCTGCCGGTTCTGGTGGCTACCGATGTCGCAGCCCGCGGCCTTCACATCCCCGATGTCAGTCACGTTTTCAACTACGATCTGCCACAGGATGCTGAAGACTACGTCCACCGGATCGGCCGCACCGCACGCCTCGGCAACGCGGGTGACGCGATCAGCTTCGCCTGCGAGGAGTACGCCTACTCGCTGCCTGACATCGAGCGTTTCATCGGCCATAAAATCCAGGTCATGCCGATCAACAACGAACAGCTGGTCAAGCCCAAGCCCCCGGTGCGCATGGAGCGCAGGCCGCGCCCAAGTGGCGGCGGGCGAGGACGCCAGGATGGTGGTGGGCGGCGGCGCCGGCGCAACGCCTAAGATCACTCACCCCCGGCGCCGCTGCGAGCGCTTCCCAGACCGATGATCCCGCAGCCACTGCTGCAATACCCCGAGGTCAACGACTTCGAGAACCCGACGTTCGAGCGCCGCGAGTCGCTCGTGCGCCGCTGGGCCAGCGACCTGCCGGTGCTGAATCTCGCCCGCACCGTGCCCGAACTGTCCGACCAACTCCCGCTGCTGGTCTGTGAACCACTCAACCCGGGTGACCGGTTGCGCCTGCTGGAGTTGTATCGCGTTCCGGTCAACAACGTCGTTGCGGCCGCCGAAAACCGGCGCCTGCGCCAGACCCCCATCTCTGCCCGTGCCCGGCAACGGATCAAGGACGGTGTGCTGGCACTCTGTTACGACCTGGCGAACGGCTACAAGGTGGCCATGCACGACCTGCTGGAGCGCGGCCGCGAGCCGGCCGGCGACAAGCAACTGCAGATCTGCATCCAGCGCGTACTCGAGCAGCTGCGTAATGCCCTGCTGCACTCATTCCGCATCTACCGGGCTGTACCACCAAAACATTACCTGGAAATGCACCAATTGCACCTTTACGCCGACCGCTGCGGCATTGCCATGCAACCGATCCCTGACGCCGCGACACCGGCCGAAGACCAGGCCCCGCAGCAGGTCTACCTGCGCACCATGCTGCTGGCGATTGCCGATCCGTTCCGCCTGGTCGATGGCGCCATCGAAGAGCTCTACCGCTTTCTTTCCCGCAACGCCCAGCTGTGCCGCCTCACCGCGGGCATCGGTGGCGATGCCAAAGCCGACGGCCTGTTCCTGCTGCGTAGCGACAGCGACCTGCCACCAACCCTGTTCGGCCGCGCCCAACTCGACCGTGCCGGCGAGACACACTACACCCTCGATGCGACACCCTTGATCCGGTTGCTAAACCAACCCAAAGATGCCAGCGGCGAGGCCGTCGACAGCTACGCTAAATGGCTGCTGCCACGCTTCAAGGTGGCCTGGGAACGTACCAGCCCCCGGAAACAGATCCACAAGAAGGCGCGTGTGGCCGGCGGGCTCGAGGCGGCCTGCTACCTGCTCTCACCCGCCGGCCACCAGACCCTGACCGGAGACCAGGGTCCTGTACATGGCATCGAGGTCCAGGAACTCGAGGATGAGGAAGCGACGACCTACACCCTCGAGACCTGGCAAGTTACCAACGAAAGCGTCAATGGCTTCATGCTCAAGCACCCGGAACAGGCGGGGCTTGGCATACGCGTCGGCGACCTGGTGCTGATCGTGCCCGAGTCCGGAAGCAAAGCGTCAACGCAGCCGGTGATTGCGGTGGTCCGCTGGTTCGGCACCAAGGAGCGCAGCATGCAGTGCGGGATCGAGATCCTGCCAGGGCACCCGACTGCGGTCACCATCGAGTCGGTGCTACCCAATCCCGACATTCCGCGCGGGCCAGGCCTCTACCTGCCCGCGGTCAAATCGATTCAGGAACCACCGACCCTGGTTGCCCCGAAGGGGTTGCACAAACCACTGCGTAACCTGCGGGTCGACATTGGCAGCAAAAAACAGACCGTGAGCTGCGGCGAGGTGGTAACTGCCACCGAGTACATCGACCGATTCCGTTTCGGCCGCGCCTAGCCCGGATATTGCACCAGCCGGCCACAAGCCTGGCCTGAAGCCTTTTAGGAACCTCTGATCAATTCATGAACTCGTATCTGGCGCCCAGAATGTCCAGCTTTGTCGTTGCCAAGCTGCGCAATAGCTGGCTATTACGTGTGCTTGGCGCC
>QNFN01000066.1 GCA_003645555.1 Gammaproteobacteria bacterium
CACGGTCGGATCACTCATCGGCCGCCCTCCGTGAACAGCGCGTAGAGCAGCAGGCTGACGAAAAGCCCGGCTACCATCGCGGTCGCGTAGTGGCTGAGGACGCCGGTCTGCAACCGTCGCAGCAGGGCGCCGCCGCGCAGCGTCATGTTGGCGACCCCGTTGACCACGGCATCGACGACGTTGATGTCGAACCAGAGGCCGGCCCGGGCACCCAGGCGCAGCGAGCGCAAGGCGACGGTGTTCGCCAGTTCGCTGACCACGCCCTCGTAGCGGGCGACCGGCCGTTCGGCGAACCAGAGGAAGGCGCGCGCACCCTTGCGGTAGAACCAGTCGGTGTCCAGGCTGACCGTATCCTTCGGGTCGAGGTGGCGCAGGAACAGGAAGAAGCCGAGACCGGTGAACAGCAGGATGCCAAGGCTGCCGGTGACGTGGGCGCCGGTGTAGGGGACGAAGTCGACCGGGAAGGGCAGCATCCGGTAGAGCATGTCGGGGTAGACCCCGATGGCGATGCAGAAGAAGGCCGCCAGGCCCATTCCGAGCAGCATGTTGCGCGGCGGTTCGGCCGGCCGCAGCCCGCAATCCTTGCCGAAGAACATGTAGTAGGGGAGTTTCAGCCCGGTGTGCAGGAAGGTGCCGGACGACGCCATGGTCAACAGCAGCGTCGCCAGTGCGCGGTTATCGCCGGCCGCGGCGGCAATCACCATCGATTTGCTGACGAAGCCGCTGAAGAACGGGAACGCCGAGATGGCGAACGCGCCGATCATGTACAGCGTCAAGGTCAGCGGCATGGTTCGGTAGAGACCGCCGAGTTCGGTCAGCTTGCGCCGTCCGGTCATGTAGATCACCGCCCCGGCCCCCATGAACAGCAGCGCCTTGTAGAGGATGTGGGCGAAGGCGTGGGCGGTGGCGCCGTTCAGTGCCAGTTCCGTGCCGATGCCGACACCGGCCACCATGTAGCCGACCTGGCTGACGATGTGATAGCCGAGCAGCCGGCGGCAATCGTTCTCTAGCACGGCGTAGACGACGCCGTAGAGCGCCATGATCACGCCGAGTACGACCAGGATCTCGGCGGCCGGGTAGGCGCGAATCAGCACGTAGACGGCGGTCTTGGTGGTGAAGGCGCAGAGGAACACGGCCCCGGTCACCGTCGCCTCGGGGTAGGCATCGGTCAGCCAGGCATTCAGCGGCGGGACCGCGGCGTTGAGCAGGAAGCCGCACAGGATCAGGTAGTAGGCCAGGGAGCCGTCGGCCGGCAGCGGACCGAACAGGGCCGTGCCGCTTGCGATGGTGTAGAGGACGATCCCGGCCAGCAGGCAGACCCCGCCCGTGACATGGACCAGCAGGTAGCGGTAACCGGCGCCGAGAGCCGCCCGTCCACCCTGGGCGAAGATCAGGTAGGCCGAGGCGAACGCCATCACCTCCCAGCCGACGAACAGGGTGAAGAAGTCTCCGGCAAAGACGACGATCAGGGCGCTGCCGACGTAGAGAAAAGCGGCAATGTGTTCGCCGGGCCGGTGCACGTGCAGGGCGTAGACCATGCCGATCAACGACATCAGCGTGAACACCACGCCGAACACCAGACTCAACCGGTCGACCTGGACCATGACCAGTTCGCGGCCGGCGAACGTGACCAGGCCGTAGCTGCCAGGATCCAGCGCCAGGACGCAGGCGATGGCGAGCAGCGGCACGACGATCTGGCACACCTGACGGGCGCGGCCGCGCAGCAGCGGGATCAGCAGCGCACCGACCAGGTAGAACAGTGCCGGGTGCAGACCGTCAGTCATAGTAGTCCTCACGCCGCACCAGCCGTGCCCAGCGGCCGAGCCACTTGGAGGCGAAGATCAGGACCACGCAGGAGATGAAACCGTACAGCGCGCTCCAGCCTGGCCAGTGATCCCAGGCGAACGCGGCATGCTCCCGGTTCACGACCAGGTCGGCCAATACCACCACTCCCAGCAGCAGGCAGGACAGGCGAATCCGCAGCCGTGCCGGCTCCGGGTCACCGAAGAAGCGGACCAGACGGGCAATCATGGCAGCACTCCCCTGGCCAGGGTCAGGAAGTAGTCCGGGTAGACCCCGATCAGCAGCGACAGCAGTGCGGTGATGCAGAGCGGTATCGCGACCATCGGGATCTCGCGGATCGGCTCATCCGGGGCCCGGTCGGCGCCGACCGCTTCGGACTCGAAAAAAGCCTTGTAGACGACCGGCAGGAAGTAGGCGGCATTGAGCACCGAGCTGGCCAGCAGCACGAACAGGAAGACCAGTTCCTTGGCCTCGACGGTGCCCAGGACCAGGAACCACTTGCTGACAAAACCGCCCGCCGGCGGGATTCCGATCATGCCCAGGGTGCCAATGAAGAACGCGCCCATGGTCCATGGCAGGTGACGCCCGATGCCGGACAGTTCGCTGATCCGGCGTTTGCGTGAGGCGCAGTAGATCGAGCCGGCGCAGAAGAACAGGGTGATCTTGGAAAACGCGTGGCTGGCGATGTGCAGGACTCCGCCGGTGACGGCCATCGGCACCAGCAGCACCGCACCGAGGATGATGTAGGAGAGCTGGCTGACGGTCGAATAGGCCAGCCGGGCCTTGAGGTCGTCACGGGTCAGGGCGTAGATAGACGCGGTGATGATGGTGAACGAGACCAGGTAGGCGGTGGCGATGCCCAGCCCCAGGTCGGCCATCAGGTCGGTCCCGAAAATATCAAGGACGACACGCAGCACGCAGAAGACGCCCATCTTGACCACAGCCACGGCGTGCAGCAGGGCGCTGACCGGGGTCGGGGCGACCATCGCCGACGGCAACCAGACATGCAGCGGCATGATTCCAGCCTTGGCGAATCCGGCGAGGTAGCCGATGTAGACCACGACCATCAGCAGTGGTGAGGCGGCAACATCACGGAACAGGCCGCCGGGCTGGAAGTCGAACGTCCCGGCCAGGTAGTAGGTCAACGCGACGGCCAGCAGCAGGAAACTCTTCGAGGTGCCGACCAGGTAGACGACATACTTTCTGCTGCCCTCCCAGGCCGTGTCGTCCTCGTGGTGGTAGACCAACGGGTAGGTGATCAGGCTCAGCACCTCGTAGAAGATCACCAGCACGAACAGGTTGGCGGCGAACGCGCCACCGACGGCGGCTGCCAGGCTGATCGAGAAACAGGCGTAGAAACGCGTCTGGGCGTGTTCGTTGAGGCTGCGCATGTAGCCGATCGAGTAGATCGAGGCGAGGATCCAAAGCAGCGAGGAGATGGTCGCGAACACCATGCCCAGGCTGTCGACCCGGAAGCTGAACGTGATCCCGGGCAGGATGGTGAACAGCGTCAGTTCCACGGTGCCGCCCGCCAGGACTGTCGGCGCCAGGGAGATGACGATCAGGAACATCAGCACGGGTGCGCCGCAGAAGACGGCATCCCGGGCCCGTGGCCGGCGGTGCAGGGCCAGGATCAGCAGGCCGGCCGCGACCGCGACCAGGACGGCCAGCAGGGGACGGATCGAGATCACCGTTTCGCCCATGTCAGCCCCGCATCAGGTTGATTTCATCGACCCGCGGCAGCGTCTGCTTGCGGTGGCGCATCAGGGCCACCAGCAGCGCCAGCGCGATCGCCACCTCGGCCGCGGCGATGGTGATGATGAAGATCGCGAACACCTGGCCACGCAGGTCGTCGAGATGGTGGCCGAAGGCGACGAAGTTGATGACGACGGCGTTGAGCATCAGTTCCAGGCACATCAGCACCACGAGAACGTTCCGCCGCAGCAGGATGCCGGCGGCACCGATGACGAACAGGACGGCGCCCAGCGTCACGTACCAGGCCAGCGGGACCATCACTCCGCTCCCTCGCGCCGGACCAGGACGATCGCCCCGACCAGGGCCACGAGCAGGATCACCGACACCACCTCGAATGGCAGCAGGTAATGGGTAAACAGGCGGGTCCCCAGTTCGGCCACCGTGGTCGCTTCGGCCACGCGGTCGGGCGCCTCGTCGACCAGGCGGCTGCCGAGCAGCAGCGACACCAGCTGCAGGGCCAACAGGCCGAGCACCAGCAGCGTCGGGATGCGCCCGCGCGGCAGGAACCGCTCGATGGCGACCTGGCGGATGTCGAGCATCATGATCACGAACAGGAACAGCACCATGACCGCGCCGACGTAGACGAAGACCTGCACCGCGGCCAGGAACGGCGAGCGCAACAGGATGAACAGGGCTGCCACCTGCAGCAGGCAGACCATCAGCGCAAGTGCGCTGTGCACCGGGTCACGGGCCAGTACGACCGTGAGGGCGGCGCCGACCGCAATCGCGGAGAACAGCAGGAAGAAAACCTGTTCCATCTCACTCCCTGCCTTCGGCTGACCGGCACGGGGTGTGCCCGGTTCGGAGACGGTCATTCATCGCGCTTCACCCGCATGCCGCGAATTTGCTGCCACCAGTGGCGGCCCTCCTCGGTCGAACCTGTGGGGCTGATCCGGGTGCCGGCTTCAAGTCGGGCCGCAACCACGTAGCCACCCCGGTCGACCTTGCCGGGCATGCTGGCGAGCTGGTCGAGGTCGGCCCGCAAGGCCGCCGGCGTGTACTGGGAAAACTCGTAGTTCTGCCCGAGTGCGATGGCCTCCACCGGGCAGGCATCTTCGCAAAGACCGCAGAAGAGGCAGCGCGCCAGGTCGATATCGAAGACCTGCGGTCGGCGTTCGCCATCAGCGGCGGTGTGCGGGACGACGGTAATGCAGTGGCACGGACAGATCCGCGCACACAACTCGCAGGCGACACACCGGGTCGTGCCGTCGCTGTCGCTGCGCAGGTAGTGGTGGCCGCGGAAGCGTGGGTAGGGGATCCACTTTTCCCGGTCCGGGTACTGCAGCGTAATGCTGGGCGAGAATAGGTAGCTCAGCGTCAATCGCAAGCCGTGCAGCAGGTCGACGAAGAACATCCAGCCGATCCAGTCCCGAAAGCCCATTTTGGGCGGTGACGCGGCTGTGCGCTTCATGCCGGCGGCTTCCATAATTACAGCAACAGCCCGGTGATCAGGATGTTGGCCAATGACAGCGGGAGCAGCACCTTCCAGCCAATTGTCATCAACTGGTCGTACCGGTAACGCGGAAAGGTGAAGCGGAACCACATGAACAGGTAGATGACCAGGGCGACCTTGAGCAGGAACCAGACCAGCGGAGGTAGCGGCAGCAGGATGCCGTGCCAGCCACCGAAGAACAGCAGCACACAGAGGACCGAGATCAGGACCATGATGATGTATTCGTTCATCATGAACAGCGAGAAGCGCATCCCGCTGTACTCCGTGTGGTAGCCGGCGCCGAGGTCACCTTCGGCCTCGGCGAGATCGAACGGGACGCGCTGGCACTCGGCCAGACCGGCGATCAGGAAGACCAGGAACCCGATCGGCTGGTAGACGATGAACCAGACCTCGGACTGGGCTTCGACGATCTCCGCCAGGTTCATCGATTGCGCCAGCATGATGACGCCGATCACTGCGAAACCCATCGGAATCTCGTAGCTGATCATCTGGGCGCAGGTACGCAGTCCGCCCAACAGGGCGTACTTGCTGTTCGAGGCCCAGCCGGCCAGGATCACGCCAAACACCTCGAGTCCGATCACCGCCAGGATGAACAGCAGACCGATGTTCAGGTTCGACACGGCCAGCGTGATCTCGTGACCGAGCACGGTGACATTCTCACCGAACGGGATGGTGATAAAGACCACGAACGACGGCACCAGTGCGACGATCGGGGCGATCTTGAACAACAGCCGGTCGGCACCGGCCGGGATGGTGTCCTCCTTGGTGAGCAGCTTGATGCCGTCGGCAATCGGCTGCAGCAGGCCGTGCCAACCGACCCGCATCGGTCCGAGACGCTGCTGCATGTGGCCGGCCACCTTGCGTTCGAGCCAGGTCAGAGGCACCGGCAACAGCAGTAGTACCCCGGCGATGAGGGCGAGCTTGATGCAGATCACCAGAATGGCGAGAGTCAGCTCCACGCCGAACCTCCCCGCCAGGTCGGGCCGTCGTCGTTGCGGCGTGGCACGTTCACCGGCTCCGTCCCCACATGTAGCCCACCATCTCCATGTAGCGGCTGTTCATGCGCCTGACGATGCTGTTGACGTTGAACAGGATGTTACGCATCAACTTGTAGGTGAGGAACGGGTGTTTCGGGATGATGTCCTGGAAATCTGTCATCAGCAGCAGATAGACAACGGTGTCCACGGTGGCGACGATCGATGCCGAGTGGGGTCGGCCGTCATGGAAGGACATCTCCCCGCAGATATCCCCGTCCTCGAGCATGGTGATGGTGTGCGATTCGCCGCTCGCGGTAGCCTTGCAGACCCGGACTTCACCGCGGTAGATGATGTAGAGAATCTGGTCACGCTCGCTTTCCATGAAGATCGTCTCGTTGGCCTTGTAGGTCTTGCGCTGGAGGACCTTGTCCAGGAGGCCGAATTCCTCGTCGGTAAAACCGGAAAAGAGTTCCATCTCCCGCAGTTGTTCGCCATCTTTCATCATTCAGTCCTCTCAACAGCTTTGCGCACGGTGACCGGGCAGGGGTACTCACCCACCCGGTAGAGTCGGTTGACCTGGAGTTCCGGAAAATTGTCCGGGATGAACAGTGCGCCCTGCGGCAGGTCACGGTTCAACCGAGCCGGAACGCTGACCTCCTGTCCGTTGCCAGATACGATCAATTGATCACGTTCATTGATCCCGAGTGCGGCCGCATCGTGAGCGTTCAACTCGGCGAAACCGCTCTCCTCGATGGTTTGCAGCACCGCCGATTGAATCGATTTTGTACCGGAGTGGAATAGCGAGTTGCCACCGAAAAGACTGAAGCCTTGGGGCGTGGTGCGTGGTCGCCAAGCGGGCTGGTAGAGGTGCACCGGGTGCGATCCGAGGGAGGCCGGCGGATGTCCCTCCTGACCGGATCCTGCTTCCTGCCAGTCGTGGCGGTGCGGGGTCAGCGCGCGGATTTCGGACTGCAGTTCCCCCGGGGTCGCGACGGGGCGTCGCCCGTTCAGACATTCGGTGATTGCAGCAAAGATTTCCGGGTCCGGCTGCGCGCCGTCCGGGGGCTGCATGAACCGTCGCACTGGTTGAATCCGCCCCTCGTTGTTGGTGAACGTGCCGTCCTGTTCGGCGAAGCTGCAGCCGGGTAGCACGACATCGGCCAGCCGTGCCGTTTCGCTGACCTCGGTATCCTGGACGATCAGCAGGTCGACGTTGGTCAGCGCCTCGCGTGCGTTGAGCAGGTCCGGGCAGGTGTGAATGGGGTCCGATCCGACTACGTAGAGTGCCCCGAGCTGGCGCTGGACGGCTCGGCGGAGAACCTGCAGGAAGTCGAGCCCCGGCCCTGCCGGCAGCGTGGTGCGCCAGAGCTGTTCCACAGCTCCGCGGGCCGCGGCGTCATCGCAGGCGCGGTAGCCGGGCAGCAGCGTGGGGGCCACACCCACGTCCCAGGCGCCGAGCTGGTTGCTGGCGCTGAACAGGAACTGCAGGTTGACCTTGACCCGGGCTTGCTGCAGCAACTGGACCGTGTTGTAGAGGAGTTGCAGCACCACCGTAGCGTCGGGGCTGCGCAGGAGGTCGGAACCGATCAGCAGGGTGACGGCATCCGCCGTCAGCAGATCCGCAGTCCGCGTCAGCAGGAAGGCACGGTGCCGGGGGGCGCCGGACTCCGCGATCCGCGCCAGATTTTCGGCCAGTTGCGTGAACTCCGGGGTCAAACCACCGTCCTCCAGGGACTGCCTGGCGGTCACCAGCCCTTTCAGGATGCTCGCCAGCAGCTGCGTTTCGGCCCCGGGGATCAGGCGGGCAAACGAATGGGCGATGCCGTCCAGGCGTGTCGGGCGTGACGACAGGATGTGAAGCCGCAACAGGCGTTGCGCCTTGGCATGGCGCAGCATGTAGTCGGTCACCGGGTTCTCGTCGCTGACGTTGCAGCCGACCAGCAGGACACAATCGCTGTCGAGTAGTGCGGGCAGGGGTTGCCGGGTATAGCAGTCGCCGAGCAGCCGCCCCAGCACAGGGTAGGCCGTCGTCTTTTCCGCGGGATCATGGGCCCAGCGAGTGAAGCAGTCGATGTTGTTGGTGTGGAACACCGTTCGCATCATCTTCTGGAAGGCATACAGCGTCTCGCTGGTCAGCCTGGGCGAGGCCAGGCCGGCGCACGCTTGCCGTTGTTCCATGATCGGGCCCAGGCGCCGAGAGATATATTCCAGCGCATGGTCCCAGGTAGTCGGCTTCAGGTCCCCGTCCTGGCGCACCATGGGTTGTTGCAGCCGGTTGCCGGATTCGACGTAATCGAGACCGTAGCGGCCCTTGGCGCAGAGCA
>QNFN01000067.1 GCA_003645555.1 Gammaproteobacteria bacterium
CGGATCGACCGCCGGGTAGATGCCGAGTTCGGCAATCTGGCGCGACAATACCAGGGTCGCGTCGAGGTGGGCGAAGGTGGTCGCCGGCGACGGATCGGTGAGATCGTCGGCCGGGACGTAGACTGCCTGGAACGAGGTGATCGAGCCAGTCTTGGTCGAGGTGATGCGCTCCTGTAGCGCGCCCATCTCCGAAGCCAGGGTCGGCTGGTAACCAACCGCCGATGGCATGCGTCCGAGCAGCGCGGAGACTTCGGTGCCGGCCAGCGTGTAACGATAGATGTTGTCGACGAACAGCAGCACGTCGCGGCCCTCGTCGCGGAAGTTCTCGGCGATGGTCAGGCCGGTCAGCGCGACGCGCAGGCGGTTGCCAGGCGGTTCGTTCATCTGACCGTAGACCAGGGCCACCTTGTCGATGACGCCACCCTCGGTCATCTCGTGGTAGAAGTCGTTGCCCTCGCGGGTACGCTCACCGACCCCGGCGAACACCGAGTAGCCGGAGTGCTCGACGGCGATGTTGCGGATCAGCTCCATCAGCGTCACGGTCTTGCCGACGCCGGCGCCGCCGAACAGGCCGATCTTGCCGCCCTTGGCGATCGGCATGATCAGGTCGACGACCTTGATGCCGGTCTCAAGAATCTCCAGCGAGGCCGCCTGGTCGGCATAGGCTGGCGCGGAACGGTGGATCGGCGAGCGCTGGTCGGTCTCGACCGGTCCGGCCTCGTCGACCGGGTTGCCAAGCACGTCCATGATGCGACCGAGCGTCGCCGTCCCGACCGGGACGGTGATCGGTGAATCGGTGTTGTCGAACGGCACGCCGCGGCGCAGGCCGTCGGTCGAACCCATGGCGATGGTGCGTACCACGCCGTCACCGAGCTGCTGCTGCACCTCGAGGGTCAGACCATACTCGTCGCTGACCAGTGCCGTGTGCACCTTCGGAATGGCGCTGCGTGGAAATTCCACGTCTACCACGGCGCCAACGATTTGTACCACGTTACCCGAACTCATAGCGCGTTCCCCTTCAAGCTTGATTCATGTCAGACCGCGGCGGCGCCGCCGACGATCTCGGAGATTTCCTGGGTGATAGCTGCCTGCCGGGCCTTGTTGTAGACCAGCTGCAGTTCGTCGATAAGGTCGCCAGCGTTGTCGGTGGCCGCCTTCATGGCCACCATTCGTGCCGCCTGCTCTGAGGCCATGTTCTCGACCACCCCGTGGTAGACCAGCGACTCGATGTAGCGCGTCAGC
Source organism: Gammaproteobacteria bacterium (assembly GCA_003645555.1). Taxonomy (GTDB): domain Bacteria; phylum Pseudomonadota; class Gammaproteobacteria; order QNFN01; family QNFN01; genus QNFN01. The sequence goes on from QNFN01000067.1 coordinate 1,243, forward strand.
AGACCGTCGATGACGTTGCGCGCTTCCGGCTCGTAGATGTAATCCCAGTGGTGCTTGAGCTCCTCGTCGCTGCCGATCGGCAACGGGATCAGCTGCTGCACCATCTGGTCCTGCGTCATGGTGTTGACGAAGTTGTTGTAAGCCAGGAACAGCCGATCGATCTTGCCTTCGTCGTAGGCATCGAGCATTACCTTGACGGTGCCGATCAGGTCGGAGATCTCTGGCTTGTCACCCAGGTGCGAGGCCGTGGCGACGATGTTGCTGGTGAAGCGCGAGAAAAAGCCGCGCGCCTTGGTGCCGATCACGCACAGGTCGATCTCAACGCCCTGCTTCTCCCAGTCACGCATCTCGGTCAGCAGCCGCTTGAACAGGTTGGTGTTCAAACCGCCGCAGAGCCCGCGGTCGGTGGAGACGATGATAAAGCCGACCCGCTTCACCTCTCGTTCGATGGTGAACGGGTGACGGTACTCCGGATGACCCTGGGCGAAGTGGCCGACCACCGCGCGCATCTTCTCGGCGTACGGACGGGACGCGCTCATTCGCTCCTGGGCCCGGCGCATCTTGCTCGCCGCGACCATCTCCATTGCACTGGTGATCTTCTGCGTGCTTTTGACGCTATTGATCTTGGTGCGGATTTCCTTGCCTACAGCCATCTTGGGCTCCCGCTTACCAGGCGTGGTTCGCCTTGAACGACTCGGCCACCTTGGTCAGCCCCTGCTCGATCTCGTCGTTCAAGATCGGATCCTGGTTCAGCTTGTCGAGCAGGTCGCCATGTTCGCTGCGTGCATAGCTGAGCATCGCCGCTTCGAAATCGACCACCTTGTCGATGGCGACTTCGTCGAGGTGACCGCGGTCCACAGCGAACAGCATCAGCGCCTGCTCGGCGACCGACAACGGCGTGTACTGCGGCTGCTTCATCATCTCGGTGACGCGCTGACCGCGCTCGAGTTGCTTGCGGGTCGTCTCGTCGAGATCGGAGGCGAACTGAGAGAAGGCCGCCAGTTCACGGTACTGCGCCAGCGCCAGACGGACGCCGCCGCCGAGCTTCTTGACGATCGGCGTCTGCGCCGCGCCACCGACACGGGAGACCGACAGGCCGGCGTTGATCGCCGGGCGGATGCCGGCGTTGAACAGGTCGGTCTCGAGAAAGATCTGGCCATCGGTAATCGAGATCACGTTGGTCGGCACGAATGCCGACACGTCGCCGGCCTGGGTTTCGATGATCGGCAGCGCGGTCAGCGAGCCGGTCTTGCCCTTGACCTCGCCGTTGGTCATCTTCTCGACGTAGTCCGCGTTGACCCGTGCCGAGCGCTCGAGCAAGCGTGAATGCAGGTAGAAGACGTCGCCCGGGTACGCCTCGCGCCCCGGCGGGCGGCGCAGCAACAGAGCGATCTGGCGGTAGGCCCAGGCCTGCTTGGTCAGGTCGTCATAGATGATCAGCGCGTCTTCGCCGCGGTCGCGATAGTACTCGCCCATTGAGCAGCCGGAGTAGGGGGCGAGGTACTGCATGGCCGCCGAATCGGCTGCGCTCGCGGCCACGACGATGGTGTGATCCATCGCGCCGTGCTCCTCGAGCTTGCGCACGACGCCGGCGATCGACGAGGCCTTCTGGCCGATCGCGACATAGATGCACTTAATGCCGGTGCCTTTCTGGTTGATGATCGTATCGATGGCGATCGCCGTCTTGCCGGTCTGGCGGTCACCGATGATCAGCTCGCGCTGGCCGCGGCCGACCGGGACCATGGCGTCGATCGACTTCAGCCCGGTCTGCACCGGCTGGTCTACCGACTTGCGGGTGATGACGCCCGGCGCCACCTTCTCGATCGGTGCACTCAGCTCGCTCTCGATTGGCCCCTTGCCGTCGATCGGGTTGCCCAGCGCATCGACGACGCGACCGAGCAGCGCCTCGCCGATCGGCACCTCAAGGATGCGGCCGGTGGTCTTGACGATGTCACCCTCGGTGATGTGCTTGTACTCACCGAGGATCACCGCGCCGACCGAATCGCGCTCGAGGTTGAGCGCCAGGCCGTAGGTGTTGCCCGGGAACTCGATCATCTCGCCGGCCATGACGTCAGCCAGGCCGTGGATACGCACAATGCCGTCGGTCAGGCTGACCACGGTCCCCTGTGTACGAACCTCGGTCGTAATGTCGAAGTCCTTGATCCGCTCCTTGATCAGCTGACTGATTTCCGAAGGATTGAGCTGCATGTCTTTAAACCTCTTAACCTTCCAACTGTCCGGCGAGTCGATCGAGCCTGCCGAGGGCCGAGCCGTCGATCACCAGGTCGCCGGCGTGGATCACCGCGCCGCCGAGCAATGTCTTGTCAATTTCACACTCGAGCCTCACATCGCGGCCGAGATGCTTCTTCAGCGCCGAAGCGAGCTTCTCCTGCTGCTGGTCGCTGAGCTCGAAGGCCGTGACGACACGGGCGTCGACCGTCCGCTCGGCATCGGCACGCAGGGCCGCGTACTGCTCGGTAATCTCGGGCAGCAGGTCGAGTCGACGGTTGTCGGCGAGCACGCGAATGAAGTTGCGCCCGGGGTCGTCCAACGCGTCGCCGCAGACCTCGACGAACAGGTCGGCAACCGCCTGCCGCGTGACCTCGGTACTGACCAGCAGCTGTTGCATGGTCGCATCGCTACCGACGACCACGGCCGCGGAAAGCATGTCGCTCCACGCCGCCAGGGCGTCCTGCTCACGGGCGAGCTCGAAAACGGCCTGCGCATAGGGCCGGGCTACGGTGGATTTCTCTGCCATCGCGCGGCTGCCTTACAGGTTGGCGACCAGCTCTTCGAGCAGGTCGGCGTGTGCCTTGGCGTCGATCTCGCGTGCCAGCACCTTGCCGGCCCCGGAGACCGCCAGGGCGACCACCTGCGAACGCAGCTGTTCTTTGGCCCGGTTGACCTCCTGGTCGATCTCGGCACGCGCCGCTTCCAGTAACCGCTGGCCTTCGCTGCGCGCCTCGCCCTTGGACTCCTCGACGATCTCGGAGGCGCGTTTCTGCGCCTGCGCAATCAGCTCGGCAGCCTGCTCCTTGGTCTCGGCCAACAGTTCCTTGGCGCGCTTCTCGGCCAGTTCCTGCTCGCGCTTGCCGCGCTCGGCGGCCGCCAGGCCGTCGGCGATGGTCTGCTTGCGTTCATCGAGAGCAGCCATGATCGGCGGCCAGATGAACTTCATGCAGAACCAGACGAACAGCGCGAAAGAGAACAGCTGAACGATGAGCGTCAGGTTTATATTCATGGCTTATCTCGCGTTACGGGCGGGAGGTGACGGCATGAATCGGTTGCCCGATCAGCCAGCCACCGCAAACAGCACGTAGAACGCGATACCGACCGCGATCATCGGCACGGCGTCGACCAGACCCATGACGATAAAGAACTGGGTGCGCAACATCGGGATCAGCTCGGGCTGGCGCGCGGCTCCCTCGAGGAAGCGGCCACCGAGGATGCCGATACCGACAGCGGCACCGAGGGCACCGAGGCCCATCATCAGGGCGCCCGCGATAAAGAGGAGTGCATTTGCTTCCGACATTTCTCTCTCCTGTTAGCAAATAGGCCGTCAGGGCCCGGTAGATTTAATGGTCGTCGGGTACCTGATGCGCCATGTCGAGGTAGACAATGGTCAGGACCATGAAAATGAACGCCTGCAACAGCACAATCAGGACGTGGAAAACCGCCCAGGCCCACTGCAGGACAACGCCGAAGGCACCGATGAAAATGCCCCCGCTGTACATCAGCGCGATCAGGATGAAGATCATTTCGCCAGCGTAGAGGTTGCCGAACAGTCGCAGCGAATGCGATACCGGCTTGGCCAGCAGGTTGACTCCCTCGAGAAGCAGGTTGATCGGCACGAACAGCACCATGACGAACGGGTTCTTGCTCTCGAACGGGTGCAACGTCAATTCGGCGGCGAAGCCCTTGGCGCCCTTCATCTTGAAGCTGTAGTAGAGCACCAGGATGAAGACACCGATCGCCATGCCAAACGTCGCGTTGGGATCGGTGGTCGGCACGACCTTCATGTACGGGATGCCGATCGCCGTGGCGATCCACGGGATCAGGTCGACAGGGACCAGGTCCATCAGGTTCTGCAACAGGATCCAGATGAACAGCGTGGCGGCCAGAGGAGCGACCAGGTCGTTCTTGCCGCTGAAACTGCCGCGCACGTTTTCATTGATGAAGTCGATGATCCACTCGACGAAGTTCTGCGCCGCGCCGGGCACCCCGGCACTGGCCTGCTTGCCGACCTTGTGGAAAAACCACAGGAACAGGACCGCGAGGCCGATCGAGAAAAACAGGGTATCGAGATGCAGCGCCAGGAAGCCCATCTCGCTGGCCTCCTCGGCACCATGGGCGATACCCCAGCTGCCATCGGGATGCTGCCCGAAGGTCAGGTTCTGGAGATGGTGCCTGATGTAGCCCGAGGCTGTAAGTGCTTCGCCTTCGACTGCCATAGCTCTCGCTCATCGGTGTCCCGGTCGAGCCTGCAACAGCAGGGCCGGGAATCCAGCAACAAAACCCAGCAACAGCGACAACGGGTCCAGTTGGAGGACGCCGATACCGAGTGCGAACAGCAACGCAACCGTGGCGAACCGCTCCAGTGCCGACAGGTACAGGACCTGGAGGCTCTGCCGGGCCGACAGGGCGCCGACGCGGTTGGCCCGGCGCGCGCGCCAGTCCAGGAGCAGCAGGTTCGCAAGAGCCGCCGCCCCGCCGTACAGGACCGCGGGTGCGGCCGAACCGCCTCGCACCCACTGGGTGATCGCTACCGTGATGCCGACCGAGGCCAGCAGGATAACGATCACCGAAAATGTGGAGCGTTGCCGATTCCCCAAGCGCTCATGCTGCGCTGCAACAAACGAAGTCCGGGCGTCGTCTCCCACGATCCGTACGATGGCGGTCGGGTCAACCCTTCTTCCGTAGAAACGGAGCGGAAGTATATGGTCAGCCCATAAATTTTGTCAATGGGCAGACAAAATAATCTAGGGGCAAAAGGGGCGCGATGCCAAGCATCGCGCCCCTTATTGAGGTTGATTGATCCAGGTCAGGCGGCGCGGCGTTGCTGGGAATTGAGCAGGTTGTGCTTGAACAGCGCCTTGTGGATATCGCCAATGCTGACGATCCCGACCAGCTGCCCGTCGGCATCGGCGACCGGGATCCGGCGGAACTTGTGGCGCACCATCACCGAGGTGGCGCGCAACAGCGGGGTGTCCGGCGACACGCTGACCACGCCCTTGTGCATCACGTCGGTCACGGTCAGACCAAGCGTGGCACCGTACTGCTGCTCCATCTGCTCGAAGTCGCGGATACCCGAATTTTCCATCAGGTCGTCAAGGCTGGGGAAAAGGTAGTGGAGGATGTCGCGCTCGGCGACAAAGCCGACCAAGCGATCGTCTCCATCGACGACGGGCAGGCCACTGAGACGATTCAGGCACATTACCGCGGCGACCTCCTCGAGGCGGGTCTCGGTGGTGGCGGTACGTACGTTTCGGGTCATCACTTCATCGACACGCATGATCTGCTCCTCTGGGCTCCGGTTCCGGGTCTGCCGCCCGGTGGAATTTCATCCTAGATTCGCGCGTAAGTGCTTGACCAATGAAATTATTTAATGTGTGCCAAAATTCCTTCGAGCTCGTCGGTGGAGTTGTACTCGATCACCAGGCGCCCTTTGCCCGTGCGACCATGACGCAGTTGCACGCTCGCACCGAGGCGCCCGGCAAGCTCTTCCTCGAGACGGCGGATGTCCGGATCAGGCCGCGCGGGCGGCTTCTTGCGATTACCGTCCAGCCAGCGCTTGACCAGCCGCTCGGTCTCGCGCACCGACAGTCCGCGTGCGGCCACCTGGCGGGCCGCTTCGGCCTGGTGAGCACCGCCAAGGCCGAGTAACGCTCGCGCGTGGCCCATCTCCAGGGTCCGTTCCTCGACCAGCGCCTTGACCTCCGGCTCCAGGTCGAGCAGTCGCAACAAGTTGCTGACCGCGGCGCGTGATCGGCCGACGGCCTCGGCGGCCCCCTGGTGGGTCAGACCAAACTCCTCGACCAACTGGTGCAGCGCCCCGGCCTCTTCGAGGGGGTTGAGGTTCTCGCGCTGGATATTCTCGATCAGCGCCATGGCCACGGCGGCCTCGTCCGGCACGTCGCGCACCACGACCGGCACTTCGTGCAACCCGGCGAGCTGTGCCGCCCGCCAGCGTCGTTCACCGGCAATCAGCTCGTAGCGGTCGCCACCGATCGGCCTGACCACCACCGGCTGGATCACGCCCTGGGCGCGGATCGAGCTGGCCAGGTCTTCGAGACTCTCGCTGCGCATGTCGTTGCGCGGCTGGTAGCGCCCGCGCTGGATCAGGTCGACCGGCATCTGGCGCAGGCTGGCCTCGGGTTCCCGAGCGGACCCAGTGACAGGCCCGGCCTTGCTCCCGCCAAGCAGCGCATCGAGTCCGCGCCCGAGCCCCCGTTTTCTCACCGTCATCGTCGCTCTCCGCGGTAGCTCATGCCGGGACTGCCACCGGCACGGCGCGGCGCTGGCGCCGCATCATCTCCCCGGCTAGCGCCAGGTAGGCCAGGGCGCCACTCGAGGTCTTGTCATGATGCATCGCCGGCAGGCCGTGACTCGGCGCTTCGGCCAGACGGATGTTGCGCGGAATCACCGTACGGTAGACCCGCTCGCCGAAGTGCTCCTCGAGCTGGCGCGAGACGTCGTTAGCGAGGTTGTTGCGTGGATCGAACATGGTCCGCAGCAGCCCCTCGAGTTCCAGCGACGGATTGATCACCTGCTGGATCTGCTGAACGGTAGCGAGCAGTGATGACAGCCCCTCAAGCGCGTAGTACTCGCACTGGATCGGCACAATGACACCATCGGCCGCAACCAGGGCATTCAAGGTCAGCATATTCAACGAGGGCGGGCAATCGATCAACACGTAGTCATAATCACCGATGACCGGCTCCAACGCCTGACGCAAACGCTGCTC
>QNFN01000068.1 GCA_003645555.1 Gammaproteobacteria bacterium
ACGAGGTGCACTAGACTGCGGCCATGGCGGCACATCCACCGGGCGACACCTTCTACTGGCACGACTACGAGACTACCGGGATCGACCTGGCGCGTGATCGACCGCTGCAATTTGCCGGGCTGCGCACCGACCTCGATCTCAATCCCATCGGTGAGCCGCTGACCCTGTTTTGCCAGCCCGCGACGGACATGCTGCCGGCGCCTGAGGCATGTCTGATCACCGGAATCACGCCGCAGCGGGCCCGCGACGAGGGGGTCTGCGAGGCCGAGTTCATCGACCGTATCCTTGCCGAACTGGCACGGCCTGACACCTGTGCGCTTGGCTACAACACCCTGCGTTTCGATGACGAGGTGACCCGCCACGCCCTCTACCGGAATCTGCACGACCCCTACGCACGTGAGTGGCGTGACGGCAACTCACGCTGGGACCTGATCGACCTGGTGCGCACGATCCATGCCTTGCGTCCGGAAGGGATCGAATGGCCACGGCGCGAAGACGGCACCCCAAGCTTCAGGCTCGAAGAATTGACCGCCGCCAACAATCTAGAGCACGGTCCGGCTCACGATGCCCTGGCCGATGTCCGCGGCACACTGGCGCTGGCTCGGTTACTGCGCGCCCGGCAGCCCAGGTTGTGGGACTACCTGTTCAACATGCGCCGCAAGCAGGTCGTCTGGCGCTTGCTCGACCTGGATGGCATGACTCCACTGGTGCATGTCTCCGGTCGCTACCCGGCCGCACGCGGTTGCCTGGCCGTGGTGGCGCCGGTGGCGCGTCATCCGCAGAACCCTAATGCGGTCATCGTTCTCGACCTGGCTACCGACCCGGCCTGTTTCGACGGCCTTGACAGCGACGCCATCGCCGAACGGGTGTTCACGGCCGTTGATGCCCTGCCCGACGGCGTCGAGCGCATTCCACTGAAGCAGGTCAAGGTCAACCGCTGCCCGGTGCTGGCGCCGCTCAAGGTGCTGCGTCCAGATGATGCCGCGCGGCTCGGAATCGACATGGCGAGTTGTGAGCGGCATCTGGAGACGCTGCGCCAACAGCCGGACCTCGCGCAGCGGGTAGCCGCGGCATTCGCACCACCGGGGGGACCGGTGCCAGATGACCCTGATGACCAGCTCTATGCCGGGCCGTTCCTCGGTGATGATGATCGCCGCCGCCTCGCCGCCGTGCGTATGCGGCCACCGACGAAGCTGGGTGATCCGCTGCCATCGTTTGATGATCCGCGGTTGCCTGAGATGGTGTTTCGCTATGGGGCACGCAATTGGCCCGAGTCACTTGATGCCACGGCGCGTGCTGACTGGGAGGCGTTTCGCCGCTTGCGGCTGACCGATCCGGTGGCCTCGAAGGGACACACGCTGCCGGCCTATTTCTCTCGTATTGCAGAGCTGCGTAGCGAGCGAGTCGGGGAGGGGCGCACCACGGCGGTGCTCGATGCGCTGGAGGCTTGGGGTCGCGAACTGGAGGCCGGCCTGATCGATTGAATGTCGATCAGCCGCGCTTGCGTGCGACGGCGACGGTGTAGTGAGGTCCCTGTTTGACCTTGTCGTAGTCGCCGAACACCTCTTTCGACATGCGCTCGATGAAGCGACGCAGTCCGGTGACGGTCACCATCCATAAAGCGCCACCCGGGCGCAGAGTGGTCAGCGCATCGTGCAGGTAGATGGTTAGTAGTTCCTTGCCGACCTTGGCCGGAAGGTTGGCGACGATCACATCGAAGCGCCGGTCGAGAATGGCATCGAAGCCGTTACTGAGCAGCGCCTCGCCGTTGGTGAGGCCGTTGCCGGTGAGGTTGCGCTGAGCGTAGTCGACGGCGACGAAGTCTTTGTCGACCAGCGTGGTATGGCCGCCAGGAGCGAGCCGGGCCAAGACCACGCCAAGCACGCCGTAACCGCAGCCGAGATCGAGACAGTCGGCTTCGGTGGGGACCTTGATGTGGCGTAGCAGCAGCTTGGAACCGTTGTCAACACCGCGCGGCGAGAACAGTCCCCAGGTGGTGGAGAATCGGTAATGGCTGCCCGCCAACTCGGCCTCGAACTTGAGGTCGCGGCGCAGGTGAGCCACCGGATCGTTGTGTTTGGGCATCGGACTTGGGACGGTTGCTGTGGGTCCGCTACCGTAGTGTGCCGGGGTGACGCATGGCAAGCAGATTGGCGCGTCTGGCCGCAGGAGACTATTAACTAGGGAACCTCTGATTAATTCTGGATGAAGTAGATGGTGATGCAGAATGTTCAGATTTGAGGCGCCAAGCGCACGTAATAGCTGGCTATTGCGCAGCTTGGCAACGATGAAGCTGGGCATTCTGGGCGCCAAGTACGAATCCATGAATTGATCAGAGGTTCCCTGGAGTCAGTCGCTCTCGGTGCGGGAGGGGGTTGTGCATGGCTGAAGGTATTACGGTACGCATTCTCGGCGATTCCGGGCCGTTTTCGCGTATGGGCAAGAGCATTAGCTACCTGCTCGAGATCGGTGAGTCGCAATTGCTGATCGATTGCGGTGCACCGATGTTCCAACTGATCGGTGGCCGGGCGATGAAGAACATCCGTGGCCTGTTCGTGACGCACTGCCACGATGATCACAAGCGCTGGTTTACTGACATGGCGCTGTTTTATCGCTACGCACCCGACTACTCAGAACCGCTGACCCTGTTGACCACGGACGAGGTTCAGGAGGAACTGGAGCGCGCGTCGGGGCCATCGCTAGACATCAGCCTGTCACCAGATGCGCGGCACATCGTCGACCTGCCGGTCAACGATTACTATCAGCGTATTCCGGTCGGCCCGCGCGCCAGGTACCGGATCGTCGACCCGCGTGCCACGGGTGGTGACCTCGCCGTGATCGGGCTGGATGGCAATCCGGTCGACCGCGAGGTGGCCAAGGTGGTGGTCAACCCCGTCACCGGACGGGCGCGCTTGCTGTTTCGCGATCCGGCGACCGCGGCCTGGGTCGAGCCGGCGGCCTACTATGCCTTCAGCGACCCGGCGTTCTACGAGGAGGACACACGCCCCTACCGTGATCCCGAAGGCTTCACCGTCGAGGCGATCAACGCTCCGGTATGGCACGGCCTGCCGACCGTCGGCCTGAAGGTGCGTCATGGTGACGAGATCCTGGTATTTCCTTCCGACACCAACCACGATCTCGAGTTGTGGCAGCAGCTGGTCGACGACCGGCGTACGCCGTGTCATGGCATGGACGCGGACGCCTTTGCTCAGGCCGGCGTGATCGTGGGCGACATCAATGATTTCGTCGAGCGGACCTGGAGTGAGTTACGCTATTCCGAGGCGGTGGCGACCTTCAACGAGGGGGTTTCGATCCACGATGTTTCCGGGCCACGTAGTGTGGTGCACACCGGTTACGACCAGCTCGGACGTACTGCGCTCGATCCGGCACGCACGCTGCTGACCCACAGTCCCGATCGCATGACCTCGCAGTGGGTGTTGTCCAAGGTGGACAAGACGTTCTGCATACTCAATAGCCGAATTCACGAAGTGGTCGACGATACGCTGTGGCCGATGTGCGCGGATTTCTACCACAAGGAGCGCGGGCGCTACTTCATCGCTTTCCGTGACCCTGACGGGTCATACCTGGTGCAGGACAAGAGCGGCATGCTCTACCTGTCGGAGAGCGAGGAGCCGAATCGTGGTGATGTGGTGTGTCGGGTGAGTGTCTACGAGGATGTCGGCGGCCAGTATCTGCCGCTGCTCGACGAGGCGGCCGGGCAGACCTACCGGCACCGTGACGACGGTCGGGTCGAGCGGGTCGAAACCCGCGCCGATGGCAGCACCGGTACCGTGGTCGTGGACCAGCGCCCCGAGATCACGCGCACCGCACTCGCACGGCGCAACTGAAGGGGGCGACGCACGCCCCCAGGACCAGGGAGGTCACCAGATGCATTCCTCGTCGATCGCCGGGTTGGTCACGACGGTCATCGTCCTGCTGCTGGTCTCGGCGCTGACCCTGACGCTGAGCCGGCGTTGGCGGCTGCCGTTCACCGTGCTGTTGGTGGTGGTCGGCGTCCTGCTTGGCCTGCTTGCCGACCACGGCCCGGAAATATTGCGGCCACTGGCCGAGCATGACATCTCCCCCGAGGTCATCCTGTTTGTCTTTCTGCCGACGCTGATTTTCGAGTCGGCATTCAATCTCGACGCACGCCAGGTGCGGCGTAATCTCGCCCCGATCCTGACTCTTGCAGTGCCTGGCCTGCTGCTGTCGACGGCGATCATCGGGCTCCTGCTCGCCGCGACCACCCCGTTCGGCCTGGTCGCGGCACTGCTGCTCGGTGCGATCCTCAGCGCGACCGACCCGGTCGCGGTGGTGGCGCTGTTCCGCCAACTCGGGGTGCCGGAGCGGCTGACGGTGCTGGTCGAGGGTGAGAGTCTGTTCAATGACGCCACCTCGTTGGTTGTCGCCGGCATCCTGGCCGGACTGCTCGGCGCCAGCCAGGTGGATGCCGGTACGGTGGTCGGCGGGGTGGTTCACTTTTTCATCGTCTTTTGCGGTGGCGTCATCGTTGGCTGGGTCGCCGCGCTGCTGTGCGGTTGGGCGCTCGGCCGTTGCCACGGCGACGGCCTGGTCGAGATCACTCTGACGACCATTCTCGCCTACCTCTCGTTCCTGGTTGCCGAGGAGTTGTTCCACGTCAGCGGTGTGATGGCGGTAGTGGCCGCTGGCATGACCCTCGGCGGTTGGGGGCGGTTGAAGATCTCTCCATCGGTACGTGATTACCTCGAGCACTTCTGGGAGTACCTGGCGTTCGTCGCCAATGCGCTGATCTTCCTGCTGGTCGGCCTGCGGGTCGACCTGGCTGCTCTCAGCGGAGCACTCGACCTGCTGGTGCTGGTGGTGCTCGCCATGCTGATTTCGCGAGCTGTGGTGATCCACGGTCTGCTACCGCTGCTCGGCCGGCTGCCGGGAGGGGCGCCAGTAGACATGCCCTATCGCCACGTCATGTTCTGGGGTGGGTTGCGCGGTGCGGTCGCTCTGGCGATTGTCCTCAGCCTGCCGGCATTCGCTGAGTCCGAGACCTTCGTGGCACTGGTCACTGGCGCGGTCCTGTTCACGCTGTTGGCCCAGGGACTGACCATTGAAAATCTTGTGCACCGGCTGGGTCTCGACCGGCCGCCGCTGGCCGACCGCCTGGCAAGCGAGGAAGGGCAGCTGGCAGCAAAGCGTCATGCTCTGTCGCGCCTCCCCGAACTGCAGCGCGGCGGCCTTTTTTCCGCGCGCATCGCTGAAGGACTGCGCAGTCGTTACAGCGAGGCGCAGGAGGCGCTCGAGGCGACGGTCGAGCAGTTGCGGCGTAACGAGGTGGATCCGGCAGGCGAGCTGCAATTGCTCTACCTGCGGTCGCTGGCGCTGGAGCGTTCCCACTACCTCGAAAGCTTCGCCCGCGGTCACCTGAGTGAGCGTGCCTGCCGCGACCTGATCCACTCGGTTGACAGCCAGGCCGAGGCGCTGCGTCACCGCGGTGAGTTGCCCGACTTCACCCTGCACCCGCCTCACGAGACATTGACCGAGGCCGGATTGCACTGGTTAAGACGGCTGGTGGCCGCGACTTCCCTGCCGGAGCGCTGGACCAGCTCGCTGGTGGCCTACGAGTACGAAGAGGCATGGGGTCGATACCAGGGCAGCCTGCGGGTGCTGGAGGACATCGAACGGGTCGCCGCCGAGCGTGCCCTGGGTGGCGCGGCAGTGGATGCGGTGCGCGAGCGTTATCGCTACTGGCGTGAACAGGCGGCGCAGCGCATTGACGCGACCGCGGCCCAGTTTCCGGAATTCGTCGGCGCCATGCAGGAACGGCTCGCCGGGCGCCTGCTGCTGTTCGCTGAACGCCAGACTCTTGAAGCCGAGGCAAGTGAAGGCACTCTATCCAATGGCGCGGCTCACGAGTTGCTGGCCGGGGTTGCTGAACGGATAGAGGGGTTGCGTGGTGGTGATATCAGCAAACTGCACTTCGACCCGACCGAACTGCTGCGCAAGGTGCCGCTGTTCCGTGGCCTGTCGACCGAAGATTTCACTCATGTTGCCGAGTGCCTTGACGGTCACACCGTGCCCGATGGCGAGGCGGTGGTGATCGAGGGCAAGCACGATGACTCGATGTACCTGATCGGTCGCGGCGTGATTCGCGTTTCGCGCCATGACGGTGATGGCGAGCGCGACCTGGCCCGGCTGTTCGCCGGGGACTTCTTCGGCGAGATGGCCTTGCTCCACCACGAGCCGCGCTCGGCGACCTGCCGCGCGGCTTCGCCCTGTGCGCTCTACGAGTTGCGCCGCGAGGATTTCGATGCCCTGTGCACCGCCCGGCCCGAGATCCGTGCCGCGGTCGAGGCGGTCGATCGTGAGCGGCGGCAGGGACTGGAAAAGGAGTAGCCGCGCCGCTGTTCCGGCACTAAAGGCCGAAGATCAGGTGGCGCACCTCCGGCAGGTATTTCTCGAATGACCCGGTGTTGAAGGCGACCACCGTGTCGCCGCTGTTGATCCAGCCCTGCTCCACCGCGGGCGTGATCGCAGCGACCGCCGCCGCGCCTTCGGGGCAGATCCAGATGCCGTGGTCACGGTAGACCGTCTGCAGGTTCGAAGCGATATCTTCTTCACTGACCGCGACGGCACCGCCACCGCTCTGGCGGACGATCTCCAGCACCCTCGGGTGGCCCACGCCACCGGGAACGTTGAGCCCGGTGGCCAGCGTGGCACCCGGTGTCACCGGCCCCGGTTCGTCGGCGCCACGGGTAAAGGCGTCGGCAACGGGTGCGGTTTGCGCGCTCTGGACCGCGATCATCCGCGGCCGCTCGGAACCGATCAGGCCCAGGGCCTGCAACTCGTCGAACGCCTTCCACATGCCAAGGATGCCGGTGCCGCCTCCGGTGGGATAGAGCACCGCGTCGGGCAGTGACCACGGCCCGTCGTCCCCGGGTGCCGGTTCGGCCAGCTCCAGTCCCAGGGTCTTTTTGCCTTCGATGCGCCAACCCGGTTCCTGGAAGGTGGCGACGTTGAAATACCCCATGGGCAGGTACTTCTCGCGCATCAGTTCAGCCGCCTCCCTGATGGTCCCGCTGACCAGTTCCAGCGTTACGCCGGGATGCTGCCGCGCCAGCGCTGCCACCCGGCCGAGAATCGGCATCGGCGTGTCGTCCGGCATGATGACAGCCACCTCGATCTGTGCTCGCAGCGCGTAATCCGCCAGCGAATCGCCGGCATTGCCCTGTGTCGGCACGACCAGCTTGCCGATGCCCAGCCGTCGCGCCTGCGAGGCGACCATGCTCATGCCGCGATCCTTGAAACTGCCGGTGGGGTTGGCCCCGAAGCCAGCATGCGGTTGGCCCTCGTCCTTGAGCCGCAACTCGATGGCATGGCGGCGGGCGAGCGGGTGGCTGGCCAGGGAGAGCAGCGGCGTGTGCCCTTCACCCGCCGTGACGATGACCTGCCTCTCGTCGGCATGACCGATGTCGAGCGGCAGCAACGCACCGAATCGCCACATCGAGGCGACCTTCGGGCGGTACCAGCCGAGCGCTGGCAGCTCGTCGCGCAAGCGTGTCGTGTCGATGATGATCTCGACCGGCCGGCCGTCTTCCGGGCAGAGATTCATCGGGGTGTCCAGCGGGTAGCGCCTGGCGCAACGGGTGCACTGGAGGTGGCTGGCGTAACTCATGCGGGGCACTCACTTTGCTGTGCAGAATTACCGGGGCACAATAACCCGAGAGATGGATCCGGGATGGCGAACTGCAGGCCGTCGAACAGCCGGGAGTCAGTTCACCGCGGCGCTGTGACTGGCCTGCAGTTCGCCGTCGGCGAAGACCAGCAGCGTGCCCGGCTCGGCGGCCTGCCACGCCTCGTCGTGGGTCAGCGGCCGGGTCGCGATCATGGTGACGACGTCGTTGGGTGTGGTCACCGGTGCAAAATCTACATTGACCTCGGTGTCGATCAAGCTTGCCGTACCGAATGGCGCGCGTCGGGTCAGCCAGGCGAGCTCGGTGCTGCAGAAGGCGTAGAGATGGCGGGCGTCGCTAAGCAGCAGGTTGCAGATTCCGAGGCGTGCGAGGCGACCGGCCAGTGTGGCAAGCAAACGGTGGAGGGCCGCCGGCCGGCGAGGTGGTTCGGGGTAGCGCTGGCGGACCTGCGCCAGCAGCCAGCAGAAGGCGTGCTCGCTGTCGGTGGTGCCAACCGGTCGGTAGTCACCCAGAGGCCAGCGCTTGATCCCGG
>QNFN01000069.1 GCA_003645555.1 Gammaproteobacteria bacterium
ACGTTTTCGAAACCCATACCAACCATATCTCGACAGCGCAGCGGTTGATCCGTGCCATGGTCGAGCGCAACGTGCGCCTGGTGACTTTCGACGTGCGCCTGTCGAACACCGCAGCCAAGTCGGACGAATGGGTGCCGATACGTCCCGGTACCGACCTCGCCGTGGTGCTGGCGATGTGCAACGTAATCATGAGTGAGGGCCTCTACAGCAACGGTCTGCCATTCCTCGACTTCTGCAAGCTGACGGTGGACAACCACGCCAGCGTCGACGACAAGATCGACGCGCTGAAAATGCACCTCGCCGATTACACACCGGCCTGGGCCGAGAAGATCAGCGGCGTACCGGGCGACAAGATCGCCGAG
This sequence comes from Gammaproteobacteria bacterium, assembly GCA_003645555.1. GTDB lineage: Bacteria > Pseudomonadota > Gammaproteobacteria > QNFN01 > QNFN01 > QNFN01. The sequence continues at coordinate 363 of QNFN01000069.1, forward strand.
ATTGCCCGCGACTTCGCGACCCGCCAGCCGGCCTGCGTTATCAGCTATCGCGGTGCGGTGGCTCACTACAATGGCAACGAGACCGAGCGGGCGATCCAGATGCTCGCCGCCCTCACCGGCAACATCGACAATCCGGGTGGACGCTGCAAGGCGGTTGGCGCCAGCTGGAGCTCGCCAAAGCCGAAAAAAGTACCGAAGGCGCGCAAGCTTGACCTGATGGACGGCTTCCCGGGCCAGGTGGCGTTTCCGACCCACCATGTCAGTCACCAGGTCTTCGATCGCATTCGTGACGGCAGTGCCGGACGGCCCGACATCTACCTCTGGTACTGCTACTCGCCGGTCTACGCCAACGGCAACTGCAAGGTCAACGAGGAAGTTCTCAAGGACGAGTCGTTGCTGCCGTTCACAGTGTCGATCAACCCGTTCTACGATGAAAGCGCGGCGCTCGCCGACATGATCCTGCCCGATGTCACCTACCTCGAGCGCTGGGACTGGGAAGACATGGTGTCGCCCAGCCAGGTGGCCGAATTCTACATTCGCCAACCGTTGTCGGAGCCGCTCGGTGAAGCACGCAACTTTGCCGATGTCTGTTGTGATCTGGCCAAGCGCATGAAGCTCAAGATCGGCGCCAAGTCGATGCAGGACTTCGTCAAAAAATCGTGCAAGTCCACCAAGCTGGTCAAGAAGAAGGGCAAGGGTATTCGTGGCATGGCCAAGAAGGGCGTCCTGCACGACAAGAAGGCGCGGCCGCGCTATTACTCCTACCGTGAGCTGGTCAATACCAAGGCACTGGCCAAATCGAGCGTGGTTCTCGACGATGCGACCGGCGTTTACTGGGACTGGGAAAAGGCCGGTCTCGACAGCGCCGAGGAAGCACAGGAGCAGGGCTACACGGCGACGCCAAAGTCTTACAAGGCGTATATCGGCCAGCAGGTCGGTGAACGTGTCTACCGCGGTTTTCCACCGGACAAGGTCAACAAGTCTGGACTGTTCGAGATCTATTCGGAGTTGATGGAAGCCAAGGGGCTGGCGCCGATGCCGGGCTGGATCGCGGTACCCGAGCATGAGGCGATGGCCGACGACGAACTGGTATTGACCACCTACAAGGTCAACGTCCACACCCATTCGCGGACGATGAACTGCCGCTGGCTCAGCGAGATCTACCATGACAACCCGGCCTGGTTGAACCCGGTGACCGCGGCGGCGCGCGGACTCGGTGACGGCGATGCGATCAGGATCACCTCGCCGGTCGGCGAAATCGAGACCCGGGTCAAGGTAACCCCGGCGATCGTTCCCGGCGTTATCGCCATCTCCCACCACTGCGGTCACTGGGAATACGGCCGCTTCGCTTCGGCGTCGGGCAATCGCTCGCCCCAGGGGGTCGATGACCTCGGACCTCGCGACCGCCGCTGGTGGAAAAACAATGGCATGCACCCGAACTGGCTGATCCCCAATTCGCCCGATCCGATCAATGGCCAGCAGCGCTGGATGGATACCGTGGTCCGTGTGTCGCGGGCCTGAGCGAGGGGCCGCCGTGCCTGTACACCGTGCCTGCGGTCGCACCCGCGCTGCCGCGGGCAGCTGTCAAGGAGTGTCGAGATGAACTGCCGTCGCCCATTTGCCGCCGCGTTGCTGTTCGCCGCGCTGGTCCTGCCGGCCCTTGCCGTCCACGCCGCTACGCCGCGGGATGACGTCGCCCAGGTTGTCCGCCTGCTCGGCTACGGGGGTGGCATCCACCAGTTCAAGAACTACGTGTTGCGTGGACAAGCGCGCTACCGTGAAGCCGCCGCAATTTCCTTTGACAAGGCAAGGGCGATCATCGATCGCCTCTCCATCAGTGCCGAACTCGACGCCGGTGACAAGGCGGCGCTGGATGGCTTGGCTAGCACCGTTGATGCGTACATCGACGCGTTGCAGAGAGTCACCGAATTACGCCGCGAGAGGCTGACTGCGGACCTGGTCGACCGCTTGGTGCTGATAGACGACGCTTCGGCGGTGGCCGCACTCGAGGCACTGCGCACGCGTTGGCAGTGGAGTGATTTCGAGGAGATGGAGTATCAACTCGGTTACGGCCATGCCATCCACGACTTCAAGAATTTCGTGCTGCGCGGTCAGCCGCGCTACCACGCGGGCGCACTGGAGCACCTGCTTGCCGTCGACGCCCTGATCGCCACCCAACTCGCGGTAGAGGGACTCGGTGACGGAGACCGTGCGGCGTTGGAGAAGCTCGAACGGGTCGTCCATGGCTACCGCGACTACCTGCCGCTGGTCGACAAGCTACATGTGATGCAACGGCCGGTGCAGCAGGTTGATCTGGCGGTCAAGGTCAACGACGGTCCCGGCACGACTGGCTTGGCTAAGCTGCGCCAGCCGGGCGGTTACCTTGAGCAGGCGCAGCGCTGATGCCCGGGCGTTGCCATCCGTTACCGCTCGGTAACTAGGCTCACGCATAGAGTTTGAGAGAAGTTACCTCGCGGTAACGCAAACCCAGAATAAAGTCCGTTAACACGATATAACTGACTGAAATTAAGATTAAAACCGATGCTGGACCGGTATTTGCAAAGTATAAGTTCGCTAATTGCAAAATTCAGTTCAGAAAATGAGATCAGGTCACCGATTCACGGTGCTCATGATCGAAGACAAGAGACCAGGGGGAGGAGGAGAATGACGATGGAAAATCAGTCCAATCTGTCACGTCGCGCGTTCCTGAAAAAGGCCAGCGCCACGTCGGCCGGTGCCGTGGTAATTGCCGCGGCTCCGATGAGTGTCAATGCCGCCAAGCAGGAGGTGCGCTATGCGATGGTGATCGACACCCGGCGCTGTTCTGGCTGCCAGGCGTGCTCGATTGCCTGCAAGACCGAGTTCGAGGTGCCGATCGGCGCCGTCCGTTCCTGGGTCGAGCATCACGAGGCAGGCGCGTACCCGGCCACGGAACGGCGCATGCTGCCGCGGCTCTGCAACCACTGCTCGAAGCCGCCGTGCATTGAGGTCTGTCCGAAGAATGCCGAGGGCGCGACCTACAAGCGTGAAGAGGACGGCATCGTCGTCGTCGATGAAAGCAAGTGCACCGGTTGCGCAAAATGCATCGAGGCCTGTCCCTACGATGCGCGTTTCATGAACCCGTTCAAGGGTGACCCGGTGAAGACCGCGGGCAACGGTTCCGTCGACAAGTGCGATTTCTGCCTGCACCGCGTTTCCAAGGGTGTCGAGCCTTCGTGCGTCAACACCTGTCCGGGCAAGGCCCGAATCTTCGGTGATCTCAACGATCCGACCAGCGCGGTCGCCAAGTTGGTTGCGGAGTTCGACACCACCGTGCTGCTCCGCGGCGAGAAGACCAAGCCGAGCGTGATGTACATCGGCGCCGATTGGCTCGAGGCGAAGAAAGACAAAAAGGCGGCACAGTTTTCCCGCCTTGACAGCCACCGCAACGAGCGCTCTGCGCACCGCTTTGCCTGAGGGGGAGTAAAAAATCATGTTTGATCGACGCAAATTTCTGAAGATAGGCGCGGTTGCCACCACGGCCGCCGTTGCCGGGGGCGTCTCACTGAACGCCAAGGCGGCCAAGGATCTGCCGATCCGCGGCAACAAGGACTTCTCGCCGACCACCGGCAAGGAGCGCAAGGCCATCCCGAGCGCCTGCTGGCAGTGCGTGACGCGCTGCTCCAATATGGGTTATGTCGAGGACGGCCGATTGGTCAAGATCGAGCCGAACATCAACTCGATTCGCACCGGAGGCACGCTTTGCTCGAAGGGTCAGGGGGCGGTTAACCACACCTACGACCCGGACCGTATCCTCCACCCGATGCGCCGAGTCGGCGCACGCGGCGAGGGCAAGTGGAAGCGCATCAGCTGGGACGAAGCGCTCACCGAGGTTGCCGCACGGATGAAGAAGAACCGCGACGCCGGCACCCCGGAGAAGGTCGTCTACCATTACGGCCGCGCCAAGGCGAGCCATTCGAAGACCGTCGGTGGCTTCTTCAAGGCCTTCGGCACCGGCAGCATTGGCAACCACACCAGCATCTGCGAGGGCGGCAAGTGGTCGGCGCAGGAGCTGACCTGGGGCGGCCACTTCGACAACTGGGACTTCGACAACACCAAGTTCGTGCTGAACTTCGGCAGCAACTTCCTCGAGACCCACACCAACCACATCCCGGTCGCGCACCGCATGCTCAAGGCGATGGCCGACAGGGGTGTGGAGATGGTGACCTTCGACGTGCGGCTGTCGAACACCGCGGCCAAATCGCGTGAATGGATCGCGCCCAAGGTGGGCACCGATGCGGCCATCATTCTCGCCATGACCAACGTGGTGATGAAAGAGGGGCTGTACAAGGGTGCTGGCGAGGAGATGCTCAAGTACACCCGGGTCTCCGAGGACGTCAACGCTGACGTGGCGACCAAGATCAAGGCGATCAAGGCGCACGTTGCGGGTTATACCCCGGCATGGGCCGAGAAGCTCAGCGGCGTTCCGGCGTCGAAGATCACCGCGCTGGCGCGTGAGTTCGCGACCAAGACACCGGCCGTGCTGGTGACCTACCGTGGCGTGGTTGCCCACTACAACGGCAACGAGGGCGAGCGGGCGGCCAAGCTGCTGTGCGCGGTCACCGGCCAGATCGACAAGCCGGGTTGCCGGATGAAGGCGGTCGGTGCGGGCTGGAAGTTCCCGAAGATCAAGAGCAATGCCAAGAGGAAGCTCAACATCTTCGACGGCTTCCCGGGCCAGGCGGCCTACCCGACGCACCACGTCAGTCACCAGGTGTTGAAGATGATCAAGGACGGTAGCGCCGGTCGACCGGACATGTACATCACCTACTGCTACACGCCGGCCTACGCCAACGGCGACGTGCAGGAGAACATCGACATCCTGAAGGACGAGAAGCTGATTCCGTTCTATGTCTCCGTCGATCCGTTCTACGGTGATTCGACCATGTACGCCGACCTGATCCTGCCCGACACGCCGTTCACTGAGCGTTGGACGGCCGAGGACATGGTCTCCCCGTCGCAGGTTGCCGAGTTCTACATCCGCCAGCCGTTCACCAAACCGATGGGCGAGGCGCGTGATTTCTCCGACGTGGTCTTCGACCTGGCCAAGCGCCTCGGCGTCGACATGGGTGCGGCGAAGTCGCACGAAGACTACGTGCGGATGGCCTGCGAGGCGACCCCGGGCGTCAAGGAGGCCGGTGGTTTCGAGTACATGAAGAAGGTCGGCGTCTGGCACGACAAGAACGCCAAGCCGCAGGGCCCGGTCTACAAGACGCCCATTCCGGAGTCGGTCTACAAGGCCAAGGGCGTGGTGCTCGACAAGGCTTCTGGTGTTTACTGGAAGCCGGCCAGCGAGGCTGACGCGAAGAAGGGCTACGTGGGCACCAAGAAGGCGTTCAAGAAGTATGTCGCGCAGAAGATGCCCCATGGTGTGTTCTCCGGCTTCGCCCCGGATGCCGTCAACAAGTCGGGTTATCTGGAACTCTGGTCGCCGCTGCTGAAGGCGAAGGGCTTCAACCCGCTGCCGACCTGGATGGCGATCCCCGAGCACCAGAAGATGGCCAAGGACGATCTGCACCTGACGACGTTCAAGTACGCGACGCACTCGCACTCGCGGACCATGAACTGCAAGTACCTTGCCGAGGTCTACCATACCAACCCGGCATGGATTAACCCGGCCACGGCCAAGGAGCGAGGGATCTTTGATGGCGATAACATCAAGGTCACGTCACCGACAGGTGAGTTCGTTACCAAGGCGCAGCTGACCGAGGCGATCATGCCTGGTGTCGTTGCGGTGTCGCACCACTGCGGTCACTGGGCTTACGGCCGTTACGCTTCCGACCGGCGCGCGCCTGGGGAGGGATCGGACAGCCGGGGTGACCGCGACTACAAGATGAAGTGGTGGGACGACAATGGTGTTCACCCGAACTGGGCCATCCCCAACTCAGCGGATCCGATCAATGGCCAGCAGCGCTGGATGGATACGGTGGTCAAGGTGACCCGCGTCTAGAACGATGTTGCAAGTGGTGACCAATAACGTAAGCGACGGTCACCCGGATTCGGAGGCCAGGACGGCCATTGAGGTATGTCACCTCTATGGTCTCCTGGCCTCACTTTTCCGGGCCGAGCCGACACACGAGTTGCTGCAGGTCCTGCGGTCGCCCGAGTTGTCCCAACTCTTTACCGAGGCTGGGTTCAATATTGAGGAAGATCTGGCCGAAATCGGGGATGACGACACGTTGCTGGAGAAGCTGGCCGTCGAGTTTACGGCCCTGTTTCTGGGGCCGGGTGGGCATATTTCGCCGCACGAGTCGGTGCAAGCCGATCCAGATGGGGGATCTTTGTGGGGTGACGAAACGCTCGCGGTAAAACATTTTATCGAGGGACTCGACCTGGCATTTACTGAGGAGTACACGGGCCTTCCGGATCACATCAGCGTCGAACTCGACCTGATGGCGAACCTGGCGGGACACGAAGCCCAGGGGTGGGAGCAGAATGACCTGACGCGTGCTGCCAATGCACTGGCCTACCAGCAGGATTTTATGCAAGAGCACCTGCTGCGCTGGGTGCCGCTGTTCTGTAAGAAGATAATTGAGACGGCGGACCTGGCCTTCTATCGTGGCGTGGCCCGGATGACGCGTGATTTCCTGGCCAGCGAGGCCGAGGATATCAAGCGTCGTCTCGAACTTGCCGGGCCGCCACCCACACCCACATCCTGACGACAAGCCGAAATTCCACGGAGGGGATCGTGGCGTGATGCAAGGGACCCTTGCACCAGCGAGGCGTGAACAATGGGGTATGTCGCAAGCGAACTGATTGACGGCCATGGGCGCCGCATAGACTACCTTCGACTTTCGGTGGTCGAGCAGTGCCAGATGCGCTGTTTCTACTGCCACCCGGGTCGGAACCGCGCACCTGCGGCACCACGCCTGCCGGCGGCCAGCGTGGTCCGGTTGGCAGCCGCCTTTGTGGCTTTGGGGGTGAAGCGTGTGCGCCTGACCGGGGGTGAGCCGCTGTTGCGCAACGACCTGGCTACCATCGCGGCCGGGATTCACGCGTGTGACGGGGTCGAAGAGGTGACCCTGTCGACCAATGGCGAGCGGTTGGCGCCGATGGCCACTGCCTTGCATGCGGCCGGGATCAATCGGGTCAATATTTCTCTCGACTCACTCAACCACAAATCATTCAGGCGCATTACCGGCAACGGTGACCTCAGTCGGGTGATCTCCGGCATCGACGCGGCACTCGATTGCGGGCTGCAGCCGGTCAAGCTCAACATGGTCGTGATGCGCGGCATCAATGACCATGAGATCGGACCGATGCTCGATTTCGCCAGCGAGCGCGAACTCGACCTGCGTTTCATCGAGACCATGCCCATCGGGTCTGCCGGGGTCGAGAGTTCGCGGCGCCTGGTCTCCTCTGACATCATTCTCAATAAAGTTCGTGACCATTGCGGGAGCGACCTTGTTCCGGTCATGGACCGTCGAGGCGGGGGGCCAGCCCGCTACTTTCGGGTCGGCAATAGCGCGATGACGGTTGGTGTCATCTCGGCGATGTCGCGCCATTTTTGCACCGACTGCAATCGGGTTCGACTGACCGCCTCCGGCGACCTGCAACTCTGTCTCGGCCGTCCGGGACAGGTGGCGCTCGGCGGGATGATCCGGGAAGGGGCGAGTGACGATGATCTGCAACGGGCTATTCGCGGTGCCGTTCAGCGGAAACCACTGGCCCACGGATTCGCCGACCCTGCGGTGAGTGCCTCCCTGGAGATGACTGCCCTCGGCGGTTGAGCCAGAAAGGCTCGAACCCACTTCGTGG
>QNFN01000070.1 GCA_003645555.1 Gammaproteobacteria bacterium
CGACACGTCTTCAAGAAACAACCAACCTTTCATGGTCGGATGGAAGGTGTCGCTGTGCAGGTGCTTCTGCGGATCGGGCCGATCATCCTGCTGATGCGCATGAAACAACTGCTCGACGAATATGAACGGCGGCCTGAGCGTTGCCGCGGCCCACTGCAACAACCGCCGGCAGACCCGGTTTTGTTGCAGCAGAGCGCGGCAGGCAGGCAACCCCAGCAAGGTCTCCGGGTCGAGCGGTGTGCGCCGGTTGACGGTATCACCCTGGACACACTCGCGCGCCTCGGTGCCATCGAAATGGCGAACCTCCAACGTCAGTGCGGTAAAGGCCTCGGGTGACAAGACATCGCGTATTACGAGGAACCCGTCACGGCGATAGGCGGCACGGTCCTCCGAGGCGACCAGGGGTGACAACAACTGGGCACGAAAGCGCATCACGGCATGCGCCACCAGGACCCTGGCGACGTGCAGTCCGAGGCAGTTCAGGAGACGACTGCCGAGAAACGGGTTCTGCTCGAACGACTTGGTCAGGTGAAACACCTGCAGCAGCCATACCGGCGTCATGGCCGCATGGTGCAGCCAGCGCCTGACCGTCAAAGGCCAGGTCGACGAGGTGCTGGACGGTGACGACAAGACCTGGTGACGCCGGGCGGTGTTCAGGAGGTGGTGACGTACTTCAGGATCTCGACCACCTGGTCGGTGGTGGTGGCCCAGGCCAGCGCCGCGCCGTCGACTTCCTTCAGCGGGTGGATCAGCGCCTCATCGTGCAGCGTGACGTAAGGCCTGCCAAGCGCGGCGCAGCAGCCGGCATCGAAGGCGGCGTTCCACTGCTTGTACTTGTCACCGAAGCGGACAACCGCCAGGTCGCAACTCTCGATCAGGGTCTTGGTGCGAATGGCGTTGACCTTGGCCGACTTGTGATCTCGCCAGAACGGGTTCGGCTCCTCGCCGAGGTGATCGCCGGCGGCATCGCTGGCGGCATGCTCGGTGACCGCCGAGGTGAATACGACATCGAGGTCGTGGGCGTGCGCGCCCGCCTCGATTTCGTCGCGCCAGGCGGTATGAATTTCACCCGAAAGATAGACCACGAAGCTCATGATGACTCCTCCAGCTTGCTCATTACGCGGTGTGTGCGGCTGCCGCGACCAGCGGTCGCCGACCGGGGCACAGAGCATACCCCGAATCACACGACTTTCGATCGTAGAGAGAGTGACCGTTTCGCTGCCGCAGCGACCACTGTGGGAGAATGGCACCGACACCCACGCCAACCAGGAGACTGCGTATGCGCTACCGACTCGATGACCTGCGTGTCCAGTTACGTGGATCGGAACACTTCATCGCCGACAACGCCGCGGTAATTGGCAACGTCATCCTCGAGGAGTGCGCCAGCATCTGGTTCAACGCCGTGCTGCGCGGTGATAACGAACCGATCACCATCGGTCCAGGCTCCAACGTCCAGGACGGCGTGGTCATGCACACCGACCCCGGTTACGCGCTGACGCTCGGCGCCAACGTCACCGTCGGCCACATGGCGATGCTCCACGGCTGCACCGTCGGCGACAACAGCCTGATCGGCATCAAGGCCGTAGTGCTGAACGGCGCCAGGATCGGCCGCAACTGCCTGATCGGGGCCAATGCACTGATCCCCGAGGGCCGTGAAATTCCCGACGGTTCGCTGGTGATCGGCAGCCCGGGCAAAGTAAAGCGTGAACTCAGCCAGGAGGATATCGAGGGACTGACACGTGCCGCACACGGTTACGTAGAGAAAATGCGCCGCTTCCTGTCCGGGCTGCACGTCGATGCATAACAATAATCGTAAACCATCAGGATAGATCTATTTTTTGGAACACAGTTCTACCGCGGATTATTCATTTTTTTGCGAAAATGCCTGATCACGACTAATTTTAGCTGGACAGAAGGGTTGGGGCGGCGATAACAATCCACCTTCAAATACTGGCCCACTGCTCGTCCGGCAGCACTATTCAAGGAGATTGTTATGGACTGGGGTGCCGTGTCTGCCGTTGCCGGGGTCCTGGCCGCGATCTCGGTCCTGCTGACCGTTGTCTACCTGGCGTTGCAGATCAAAGGCAGCACCCGGGCAACCCACTCGCAAACCTACCACCTGGCCACATCAGCACTTGCCGAGATGGCCGGAATCATCGGCCAGGACAAGGAACTCTCAAGAATCTTCCGCACCGGGATGGAAAACCCAGAGGATCTGACCGAAGACGAACTGACCCAGTTCGGTTACCTCGGAATCAGCCTGTTCCGTCGCTTCGAAAACGTCTACTTCCAGCATCAGTCGGGCAACATCGACGAGGATTTCTGGATCGGACATCGCGACAACATCCTCTGGTTTTTCCACCGTCCCGGCATGCAGGACTGGTGGCAGGATCGCAAGTTTGGCTTCAGCAGGAGCTTCCGGGAGTTCCTGGACAACTCAGCACCGAGCGAGATCACCTCTCCCGAAACGCGTCGACTTTGATTGGAATCAACCCCGAGCTATCTGACCAGGCTATATGCGGCGAACCACACGAAGCTGTCACGACCGACCTCGATCCAAGCCTCCTACATAAACACAAAAATACAGCTATATTTCCTTAGATGACCCATTGTCGTCCAGGTCAGATTATTGTGGCGGCGGTTAAACAGGCCAATGTAGGTCGGACTTCAGTCCGACATGTCGAGCTTAAGCCCGACCTACAGTTGGGGTATTCAATTAGCGAAGTAATCGTTACTGCGTGCAGGTGTTCAGCATCTCTAGCGGCTCGCGTAGGCTGAACTGTTGTTGAAGGTCAGTTGCAAATTGCATCCGACTTTCTTGTGTCGTGTCCTCAAAGCAAAGGGAGAATAACCATGGCAGAAAGCGTCTATAAAGTCGTTGAACTCGTGGGTACGAGTACCGAGTCCTGGGAGAAAGCGGCCACTGCAGCCGTAGAACGCGCGGGAAAGAGCTTGCGTGATCTACGCGTCGCAGAGGTGTCGGAACTGGACTTGCAACTCAAGGATGGGCGAGTCGAGGGTTATCGAGCGAAAGTTAAGGTCTCCTTCAAGTACGAGAGTGGGGGCTGAATCGGCGTTTAACAACGGCTTTGAGTATGACCGCCGCGCGGCTCTGCTGCGCGGCGGCCACTCATACCGAGCGTGTGTGCCGGTTACGTATCACTTTTAGCGCGAACACACCGGGGCGGAGCTGTTTTTCTGAATCCCATCCGCCCCCGCTCCGGGGACAGGTCAGGCTCCAGTCCTTTGCTGCGCGTTCAGATGGCAGGACCCAACGCCGCCAGCAGTAGTGTGACGGTGATCACCGACAACGCAGTCGAGAGCAGCGTCGCCGACGAGGTGGTGCCGACCAGCACGCGATAGCGTTGGGCCAGCACGAAACAGGTCGCACCCATCGGCAACGCCGAGACCAGCACTGTCGTCACCGCCCAGATTGGCTCGAGTTTGAAGACGTAGGTGACCAGCAACCAGGTCACCAACGGTTGAACGATCAGCTTGACGAAAGTGATCAGGCCAGCCTCGCCAAGCCCGCTTCGCAACGACTGGGTGGCGACGAACAGGCCAAGTGCGAACAGGGCGCAGGGTCCGGCCGAGTTGCCGAGCAGGTCACAGAACTTCGCCACCGGCGCCGGCACCGACCAGCCGGCGAGCGGGAACACCAGCGCCAGGGCGACCGGGATGACTATCGGATTCTTCACCAGCGAGGCACCGACGTCGCGCAAAATCCGCTTACCGCCTGCCTCGCGGGCAACGTCGAGTTCGATCAGCACGATCGCCAGGTTGAGTCCGATCAGGCTGACGAACACCGTGGCCATGATCGCCGGCATCACCAAACGCCGTGCTGGCGAGGGGGATGCCCATGTAGCCGGTGTTGGCGAAGACTGCGTTGGTCGAGCGCATCGACGTCGCTGCAAGCCGCTCCGCGTAAAGCTTGCGGAAAAGCAGAAACGCCACGGCCATGGTGACCAGATAGCCACCACCGAACGAGGCGATGAAGGGCCAGTAGAAGACCCGCTCGACCGGCGCGCGCGCGACGAAAACGAACAGCAGCGCCGGCAGCGCGAAGTAGTAAACGTAGCCGTTGAGTGCCTCGGTGCTCTGCTGGCCAAGCACCCCGGTACGTGCCGCGAGATAGCCGCAGAGAATCAGGCCGAAAACCGGGAACGAGACGTTGAGGATCGATTCCATCAGGGTTGTCCAGGAGCTCCGGTCGTGAGTCTTTTCATAGGTCGGGCTTCAGCCCGACAACCAGCCTAGTTGTGCTGAAGCATGACCTGAGGTGCGAGACGAACGCCGGGCTGAAGCCCGACCTGCAGGAGAACGTTCGCTTGCCGCCACCCTCAGAGGAACAGCGCCGGGTCCATGGTCACCAGATCGTCTGCAACTTGTGGACGGAACGCCATCTGCCCAAGCACGTCTCGCTCGAGATCGATGCCGGGAGCGATCTCGAGCAGCTCCAGACCTCCGGCACCGAGACGAAACACCGCCCGCTCGGTGACGAACCAGACCGACTGGTGGCGTTCACGGGCGTAAGCACCGCTGAAGGTCAGGTGCTCGACGGCCTCGATGAACTTGCGTTCGCGTCCCTCGGCGAGGATCTCCAGCCGACCATCACCGATACCAAGTTTCAGGCCACCCGAGGTGAAGGTGCCCATGAAGACCACCTCGCGGGCGTTCTGACTGATGTTGATGAACCCCCCCGCGCCTGCCATGCGGGTGCCAAAACGGCTGACGTTGACGTTGCCCTGCGGGTCAGCCTGGGCCATGCCGAGAAACGCCTGGTCGAGACCACCGCCGTCGTAGAAATCGAACTGCGACGGCTGCGGCACCACCGCCTCGACGCCAGCCGAGGCACCGAAGCTCAACCCGCCGGCCGGCATGCCGCCGATACCACCGGGCTCGACGGTAAGCGTGACCTGGTCAAGCGTGCCCTCCTCGTGGGCGATGGTGGCGACCCCCTCGGGCATACCGATGCCGAGGTTGACCACGGCGCCGGGCTTGAGCAGCCGTGCCGCGCGGCGCGCGATCACCTTGCGCTCGGTCAAAGGCAACTCCGGAATGCTGGCCTCGGTGTCGCCTTTACCGCCGACGTAGAGCGGGTTGAAGGGCTCGGCAAAGGTCTGTGCGTGGTGCTCGGGAGTCGAGACGACGACGTGGTCAACCAGGATGCCAGGGATCTGCACCATCTGCGGGTGCAGATCGTTGTGTTCGACGACCTCCTCGACCTGGACGATGACCGTGCCACCGCTGTTGTGCACCGCCTGAGCGATCGCCAGACCGTCGATGGTCAGCGCCTCGCGTTCCATGGTGATGTTGCCACGGGCATCGGCACGGGTACCGCGCAGGAAGGCGGCTTGGATCGGGAACGCCTTGTAGAACAGGTACTCGGTACCGTCGACCTCCATCACCCTGACCAGTTCCTCGGTGGTGCGCTCGTTGAGCTTGCCGCCACCGTGGCGCGGGTCGACAAAGGTGTGCAGGCCGACGTGGGTCAGCGTGCCAGGACGGCCGGCGGCGACATCACGGTAGAGGTGGCTGATGACCCCTTGCGGCAGGTTGTAGGCCTCGATCTTGCCATCGAGTGCCAACCTGCCGATCTTCGGCACCAGGCCCCAGTGACCGCCGACAACCCGCCGGACCATGCCCTCATGGCCGAAGGTGTTAAGACCACGCTCCTTACCGTCACCCTGCCCGGCCGCGTACACCAGTGTCAGATCACGCGGGGCACCGCTGTCGAGAAAGCGTTTCTCCAGCGCCAATGTCAGCGCCTCGGGGATGCCAGTGCCGACGAACCCGCCGAGGGCAATGGTCGCTCTGTCGGGGATCTTCGCCGCCGCTTCAGCGGCGCTCAACTGCCTCGATTCAGCCATGCACATCTCCATCGGGGAAGGTCATTGAAACGGCGTCGGCCGACAGGTTCCGGGCCCATGGAAATCATGGGCATCAACGCCTGACCGGGGTGTTCACTGGGGTCATCGGCACAGACGACCCGGTCGAATCGGGGACGCAACGGTCGGGGCTCTTGGTCGTGTCGCCAGCCCCGGTCACGAGACAGAAGTTCCAGGTGGGCGTGGTCGTGCGGCGCGGTCGACCAGTTCCAGGATCGACCGGTACGGAATGCCAGCGTGGCGTGCCAACCCGATCTCGCAGGTGCGGCTGGTCGAGTAGCCGGTTCGGGCTCCGTTGAGACCGACCCGCAAGTGTTTCAGTGCAGACGCATTGAGTTCCGGGAAATCGAAACCGCGGTCGCCAGCAAAGCCGCAACAGCTGACATGCTCGGGAACAGTCACCCGTTCGGCGCACGCTTCGGCGAGTGCCACGGTGCGGGCCTCGAGACCGAGCTTGCGACCGCTGCAGGTGACATGAATGGCGACGGTTTCGGCCACCGGCACGGGGTCGACGCGCGGCAACACGTAGTGTTCGACGAACTCGACCGGCTCATACATGGCCAAGCGCCCGGCGAACTGCTCCTGCATGTGATGCAGACACGGGCTGGCATCGAACAGCACCGGGTCACGGCCATCGCGCGAGGCATCGAGCAGTGCGGCAAGCAACTCACGTCCCTTGCGCCGCGCCGCGTCGAACTGCCCCTTGCTGTGGAACGCCATGCCGCAACAGAGACCGTCGACCCCTTCCGGCAACACCACGCTGTAGCCGGCCTTGCCGAGCAGGCTGATGACGGTTTCCGGCAGCGACGCGGCACCACGATCGGACACCGCAGGACCGAGGGTACGGCTGCCGCAACTCGGCAGGCAGACCACGCGCGGCTGATCCTCATCACCGATCTCCAGGTGAGGCCATGTCGCCGCACGCGGCATCCAGCGATCCCACTCCGGCACTCGGCCACCACTGACACGGCGCAGACCACGGGTCAGCGCGCCGAGAACCGCGTCACCAGTGAAGGCGCGGGTCAGCGACGCGGCGCGCAGCCCGAGCCGGGCCAGGCCGGTAATGCCTTCGAAGTGCTCACCGAGCCAGCGTGCCCGGCCAGCGAACTGGCGGCCGGAGCGGTGGCGCAGTGCGCGGGTCAGGTCACCGGTGTTGATGCCTACCGGGCAGGCCAGTGAACAGAGGCCGTCGGCAGCACAAGTATCGATGCCCTGATACTGGTAGGCCGCCTGCAACTCGCCGCGCTGTTTGCCGTCCGGGTCATCACGCTCGAGCCGAGCGATTTCGCGCCATACGGTGATGCGCTGTCGTGGTGACAGCGTCAACTCACGCGACGGGCAGTGCGGCTCGCAGAAGCCACACTCGATGCACTTGTCGATGATCGGATCGGCCGCCGGCAACGGCTTCAGGTTCTCAAGGTGAACGCGGCGGTTGGTGTTGAGAATCACACCGGGATTGAGCAGCCCGTCCGGGTCGAACAGCGCCTTGATCCGCTGCATCAGCGCATAAGCGTCACTGCCCCACTCCAGTTCGACGAAGGGCGCCATGTTGCGCCCGGTGCCGTGCTCGGCCTTGAGCGACCCATCGTACTTGCCTACCACCAGCTCGGCGACATCGTCCATCAGGCCGGCGTAACGCTGCACCTCGGCCTCGGTGCCGAAATCCTGGGTGAAGACAAAATGCAGGTTGCCCTCGAGTGCGTGGCCGAACAGGATCGCCTCGTCGTAATGGTATTTCACGAACAGCTTCTGCAGATCGCGTACCGCGGCACTGAGACGCTCGATCGGAAAGGCGACGTCCTCGATGATCACCGTGGTCCCGGTTTCGCGCACGGCACCAACCGCCGGGAACATCCCTTTGCGTATGTCCCACAGCCGCGAAAACTCCTCGGGGAGCGACGTGAACACCAGCGGTTGTACGGTAGTAAATCTGCTGATGACGGCCTCGGCCTCGGCCTGATGTGCGGCCAGTTCAGCGGTATCGGCGCCGCGCACCTCGACCAGCAGCGCCGTCACCTCGGGCCCGAGCGCGGCGAGGGCGGCAGCCAGGCCGGGCCGGTCCTCTACCGATGGCAGGCCCGCCCGGTCGATCAATTCGACCGCCGAGACCGGCGCCGGCTTCAGTGCC
>QNFN01000071.1 GCA_003645555.1 Gammaproteobacteria bacterium
GCTGCTGGGGTTGGTCGGCTTTCACCTGCGCTTCGCCCAGAACGCCGTCGTCGATCACTTCCAGGAGCATGTCGCCAATGACGGGATCACGCCGATCCAGTTCTCTACCCTGACCCTGATCGATGCCAACGCGGGCCTGAGCCAGACCGCGCTGTCACGCGCGGCCGGCATCGAGCGTTCCAGCACCGTATCGATCATCGACGGCCTGGAAAAACGCGGCCTGGTCGAACGACGGCGACCCGACCGCCGTTCGCATGCCCTGCACCTGACCACGGCCGGCCAGCGGCGGCTCAACCGCCTCAAGCCTACGGCCATGGCGCACGATACCGCGATCGCAGAGGGCCTCAGTGACCAGGAAAAACGGCTGCTGATCGACCTGCTCGACCGGCTCGCCTGCGACGGCTCACGCTGAACGCCACGCCGTCTCGGCACGACCGCCTTGACCCGGAAATCCGGCCGTACGCCTGGCTATCTGCGCTCAGTGCCATGGCTCGCGTAGCCTACCAACCAGATCAGGTCTATAAATGACAGGCACCTAAGGAACCTCATGATTGAGTCTGGACGAGGTAGATGGTGATTCAGGAAGCTCTGGTCTACGGCGCAAAACGTACGGAAAAGCTGGGCATCCTGGGCGCAATATACGAGTTCATGACCTGATCCGAGGCCTCTGACGGTACCCCTCCGCATGGCGGACCATCCGCCATGTGCCCCTGCTCCCTACTCTGAAGGAGTAATGCCATGTCAGGACTCACCATCAAGTCCTTCGGGACACCCGACGAGGTCCGGCCGTTCACCGGTATGGGCCATGCTGATGTCGTCAATCTGGGACCGAATATCGCCATGCGCGGCGTGTTCGAACCGGGCTGGAAGTGGAAGGAGCATGTCGCTCCGCTCGCCGAGACACATAGTTGCGAGGCCCCGCACCTGCTCTACTGCATCTCCGGACGCATGAAGATCGTCATGGATGACGGGGCCGAAGGAGAAATCGGGCCGGGAGATACAGCCCGGATCGAGCCCGGCCACGACGCTTGGGTCGTCGGTGACGAGACTTGCGAAGTCATCGACTTCGGCGGGTTCATCGACTACGCAAAAAAGGCCTGACACACGAGGCAATTCCGGGCAGGGTCGACCGTCACGCTTGGCCCTGCCCTTTCTTCACCGTTGCGCCTTCCCATCGCATCCCGGCCCGTTGTGCCGGGAAGCGAACTCTGCGGTCAGTGCGCTACCTGACCGTAATCCAGTTCCACGTGCAGCGGTTTCTGCCAGGTGGCCCGCTGGATGTCCAGATCGATGGTGTAGTAATCGCCCGGCTGCATCTGGAAAAAGCTGCAGTAGGTGATTGCGCCAGCCATCTCCACACGATGCATGCTCTTGCGCCGGGTGTTCAGCCCGAGCGCTTCGAGGGTGAGCGCGACGGAGGCATCGTCGACCCGCCGTCCGGTCGTCTTGTCGTACACGGCGATCAAGACGTGGTACAGGTTCTTACCGGACTTGATCGGGTGATCGTGCGGCACCAGGTCGGGATACTCGGCGATGCGATCCGCCGGAACCACGCCGAGATGGACCGTGTAGTCCCCGACCTCTGTTTCCAGCTGACGATGGGCTGCCCCGATCTGGGATGCGTACGCCAGCAACAGGCCGGCCAGGAGACCGCTGAGTAGCGAGGGATAGAGTCTGTTCATGCCCGCACCCTCCATGGTGGTACTTCGGGGGCATTCGATTCGTTAGCAACGACGTTCGGCACGGGGCCTGCGTCGTGAATCCATCGCCGGCCGATGGTTTTGAATCTCCTTGTTGTTCCTTTAATTCTAGTCCAGTGAGCCCAGATGTCGACCAACCTGAATCGGTCACAGGCTTGATGCCGTCACGGTGTCTGTCTGCGACCTCGATGGGGGCTATTCATGAGTTCGGGCATCCAGGATGCCCGCCCCCACCCGCTGCGCGATCCAGTCCACAATCTCAGCCGGAATCTTGCGTGCCCGCGAGCTGACGTAAATACCGATGTGACCACCACGGAAGGCGTGCTCGCTGTAGTCGTCGCTGCCGACCAGGTCGCGCAGCGCCCGTGACGCATCCGGCGGTACCAGGTGATCGGCGGTGGCGTAGACGTTCAGCACCGGCATGGTTACCGCACCGAGATCAACCGTGCGCCCGCCGAGTTCAAGCGTGCCGTGGACCAGTGCATTTTCCTGGTAGCAGGCCTTGATGAACTGGCGGAACGCTTCGCCGGCCTGGTCCGGGCTGTCGGAGATCCACTTCTCCATACGCAGGAAGTTACGCACCGCGTCGGGATCATCGACCAGGTCGATCAGGTCGACGTACTTCTGCCCGCTCAGCCGGAACGGCTTGAGTGCCATGAAAACCCAGTTCAGCCACTCGCCCGGGATGTTGCCGAGCGAATCAACCAACAGGTCGACGTCGAGACCACGCGCCCAGGTGCCGAGCAGGTTGTCCGGGGTCTGGAAGTCGACTGGCGTGACCATGGTCACCAGCCGCGCAATCCGTTCCGGGTGCAGTGCCGCGTAACAGAGGCTCAGCGTGCCGCCCTGGCAGATGCCGAGCAGGTTGATCGGGGCGTCCCCATGGCGGGCGCTGACCTGCGCCACGCAGCGATCGATGTAGCCGTTGACGTAATCATCGAGGGTCAGGTGCTGATCATTGGCATCCGGGTAGCCCCAATCGACCAGGTAGACCTCCTGCCCGGCATCGAGCAGGCCGCGGATCAGGGAGCGGTCTGACTGCAGGTCGGTCATGGTCGGCCGGTTGACCAAGGCGTAGACGATCAGCAGCGGCCCGAGGTCGGTACGTGGCTGCTCCGGTCGATAGTGGTAGAGGGTCAGCTTGTCTTCGCTATGGATCGCCTGACGCGGGGTCTGACCGAGTTCGACCGAGCCGAGGTCACGCAGCAGGCCGACTCCCTTGGCACGCCGCTGCTGGAACAGCTGCACCTCCTCGAGCAGGGCCGCCGCGTCAATGCGGAACGGCGGTTCGCCAGTCGGGCCGGTGGGATCAGTCATCGCCGTCCCGATCTTTCACCGGGGCCGGTGAGCGTGCCGTAGCCATGCGGCTGGCGGCATCGAGAGTCGACCTGGTCGACGGCTGCAAACGGCAGAGGGCGTGGGCCAGGTCGGACTGGGCACGAACGAACGCCGGTGTCGCGGCCTGCTCGGCGTAGGCCGCCTCGCTGGCATCCACCCAGAGGTCATACAGGGCGCGCAGGCTGGTGATGGCGCCACCTGACGCGTGCTGGTCGCTCAGTTCGCGTTGCAGGCGTTCGAGGGCGTCACGCTGAATATCGGCCAACCGGCCAGCGTAGGCCTGCTGAGCTACGACATAGGCCATCGCCGCAGGGCCCGCCTCCGCAGTCCCCGCCGACGTCGCGGGCAGGCCGATCTGGGCCGCCACCTTCTGCCACTCCTGAAACAGGCCGCCGAGAGCACCCATCGGGTGGGCCTCGCCAGCGGCGTCCGGCGCCAGCGTGGCACGAACCCGTGCGAAGGTGTCGTCGAACACCGCCTGCCAGTCGGTCTCCGTGCCGCTCTGCGCCTGTGCGGCGAGGCTTTCGCCCAACGACTCGGCCAACTGCAGGAACTGCTGTCCCTGGGCGACCAACCGGGCGCCGACCTCAGCACCGAGGGCCGCGCCCTCCTCGCCGAGCCACGCGGCCAGTGCGGCCGTCGGGTCCGTACCCGGCGCCGTGGCGGTTTCACCGCCAAGCCACGCCTGCCATGCCTGTTGCTGGCTCTCCAGCCAGGTGCGGGCCCAGTCGTCGTAGGAGTTCGTTGCGTCGGTCATGCAGTTGCGGGTCTCTCTCCGGCCCACGGGCTGACAACGGTAGGTCGGACTTCAGTCCCACACGTCGGGCCGGTGCCCAACCCACATGAAATGCTTCGGCTGAAGCCCTCGTCGGACTGAAGTCCGACCTACAGGGGGCGAGCCGTGGCCATGTATGGCATCAGACAGGCATCGTAGCAGCCGGCCGGACAGCCGGCGACACCCGGAGAACGACTCAGGCGTGCGGCAGGGTGACGCCGGTCTGGCCCTGGTACTTGCCGCCGCGATCCCGGTAGGAGGTCTCACACTCCTCGTCCGACTCGAAGAACAGCACCTGGGCCACGCCTTCGTTGGCGTAGACCTTGGCCGGCAGCGGCGTGGTGTTGGAGAACTCCAGCGTCACATGGCCCTCCCACTCGGGTTCGAGCGGGGTGACGTTGACGATGATGCCGCAGCGGGCATAGGTCGACTTGCCCAGGCAAATGGTCAGCACGTTGCGCGGGATGCGCAGGTACTCGACGGTGCGCGCCAGGGCGAACGAGTTGGGCGGAATGATGCAGACGTCGGCCTGGATGTCGACAAAGCTGCTGTCATCGAACTGCTTGGGATCGACCACCGCCGAATTGATGTTGGTGAAGATCTTGAATTCGTCGGCGCAGCGGATGTCGTAGCCGTAGCTCGAGGTGCCGTAGGAGATCACCCGGCCGGCCGCGCCATCGCGCACCTGGCCGGGCTCGAACGGGTCGATCATGCCGTGCTCTTCGGCCATGCGCCGGATCCAGCGATCGGACTTGATGGACATTCGGTGGGTCTCCTGCGGGCGCTCAGCCGTTGTCGATGACGATGCTCGGGAAGCGGGCGGCAAAGTTCTTCGCCTGCTGCGACAACTTGCCGGCGACCCGCCGGGCGATGGCCCGGTAGCTCTGCGCGATGACGCTCTCCGGCTCGGCGACCACGGTCGGGCGGCCGTTGTCGGTCTCCTCGCGGATGCGCATGTCCAATGGCAGCGAACCGAGGAAGGTGACGTCGGCCTGCTCGGCCATCTTGATGCCACCGCCGGTGCCGAAGATGTGCTCTTCGTGACCGCAGTTGCTGCAGATGTGGGTGCTCATGTTCTCGACGATGCCGAGCACCGGCACCTCGACCTTCTCGAACATCTTGAGTCCCTTGCGGGCGTCCATCAGGGCGATCTCCTGCGGCGTGGTGACAATCACCGCGCCCGAGACCGGGATCTTCTGCGCCAGGGTCAGCTGCACGTCACCGGTGCCCGGCGGCAGGTCGATGATCAGGTAGTCGATGTCGGTCCAGTTGGTCTCGTGGATCAGCTGGTCGAGCGCCTGGGTCACCATCGGACCACGCCAGATCATCGGCTGGTCCTGGTCGACCAGGTACCCGATCGACATCGACTGGATCTTGTAGGCGACCATCGGGTCGAGGCTCTTGCCGTCAGCGGAATCGGGACGACCCGACAGACCGAGCATGCGCGGCTGGCTGGGACCGTAGATGTCAGCGTCCATGATGCCGACGGTGGCCCCTTCGGCGGCCAGTGCCAGCGCCAGGTTAACCGCGACCGTCGATTTGCCGACACCGCCCTTGCCGGAGGCGATGGCGATGACGTTCTTGACCCCTTTCAGCGGGTCGACGCCCTTCTGCACGGCATGGGCGCTGATCTTGGTCTGGATGTCGATCTCGACATCGGTCACTCCATCGACCTTGTTCACCTCGTCACGGAGCAGCACGGCGAGCTTGTCGCACCAGCCGAGTGCCGGGTAACCGAGGACCACGTCAATCTTGACGCTGCCGCCGTCGATGGTGATGTCCTTGACCGCCTTGGCGGCGACGAGATCGGAGTCAATGTGGGGGTCGATGACGCGTGCCAGCGCGGCTTCCACCTGGTCCTTGGCCGGATCTGCCATGGTTCGTTCTCCCTCGGGAATACTCAATGTGGTACCGGACGCGGGAGGCGCCGGTTCGGAGCGGAATGTTACACCAGCTATGGCAACACACAGTACCCGCCGATCGAGATAGCGTGAATGGCGCATGACAACAGGTGCGGTGGGGATTTGCGGGCCATTCCACGAGTGTGAGACACCGCCCTTGCGGAGGTCGCATCGCTGGCGACTCCCGGGCGATCCTGCTAACTTACCGCCTCTTCCCGATCCGCATCCGAAACGCCCCCATGAGCGACGCCCGCCGCAAAATCCTCGTCACCTCGGCCTTGCCCTACGCCAACGGTCCGATCCACATCGGCCACCTGGTCGAGTACATCCAGACCGACATCTGGGTCCGCTTCCAGAAGCTGCGCGGCCATGACTGCCTGTTCGTCTGCGCCGACGACGCCCACGGCACGCCGATCATGCTGCGCGCGCAAAAGGAAGGGATTGCTCCGGAAGCACTGATCGACCGCATCGGCCTCGAGCACCGTGCCGACTTCGCCGCCTTCGGCATCGAGTTCGACAACTACCACAGCACCCACTCAGAAGAGAACCGCGAGTGCGCCGAGCTGGTCTACACACGGCTGCGCGACGCTGGCCACATCGCCCGTCGGACCATCTCCCAGGCCTTCGATCCGGTCAAGGAGATGTTCCTCCCGGACCGTTTCATCAAGGGCACCTGCCCGCGCTGCGCCGCCGAGGAGCAGTACGGCGACAGCTGCGAATGCTGCGGCGCCACCTACAGCCCCAACGACCTGAAGAATCCGGTCTCGGCACTCTCCGGCGCCAGCCCGGTGCAGCGCGAATCCGAGCACTTCTTTTTCCAGCTCGGTGACTTCGAGGCCATGCTGCGTGAGTGGATTGGCAGCGAACAAAAAGACGGCAGCCCACACCCGGCTATCCAGCCGGAAATTGCGCACAAGCTCGACGAGTGGTTCGACACCGGACTGAAGGACTGGGACATCTCACGCGACGCCCCCTATTTCGGCTTCGAGATCCCGGACCAGCCGGGCAAGTATTTCTATGTCTGGCTCGACGCGCCGATCGGCTACATGGGCAGCTTCAGCCACCTGTGCAGCCTGCGTGACGACCTCGATTTCGCCAGCTACTGGGATCGCGATGCCGCGGCACAGGCCGGCACCGAGCTCTACCATTTCATCGGCAAGGACATCGCCTACTTCCACACCCTGTTCTGGCCGGCGATGCCCGCGGGGTCAGGTTTCCGGTTACCCGACGCGGTCTTCTGTCACGGCTTCCTGACCGTCAACGGGCAGAAAATGTCCAAGTCGCGCGGCACCTTCATCATGGCGCGCAGCTACCTCGACCACCTCGACCCGGCCTGGCTGCGCTACTACTTCGCGACCAAGCTCAGCAGCGGCATCGACGACCTCGACCTGAACCTCGACGACTTCATGCAGCGGGTCAACTCCGATCTGGTCGGCAAGGTGGTCAACATCGCCAGCCGCTGCGCCGGCTTCATCACCAAGCGCTTCGATGGCCGTCTCGCCGACGCCCTCGACGACCCGCAGCTGTTCGCCGATTTCGTGGCCGCCGGTGACGCCATCGCCGCCGCCTACGAGGGGCGTGAATACGGCCGTGCCATGCGCGAAATCATGGCCCTGGCCGACCGGGCCAACCAGTACATCGACGAGCGCAAGCCGTGGGTGATGGCCAAGGAGGAGGGCCGCGAGGCCGAACTCCAGGCGGTCTGCAGCCTGGGGATCAACCTTTACCGCGTGCTGATCACCTACCTGAAACCGGTGCTGCCGACCCTGGCCGAACAGAGCGAGATGTTCCTCGCCTGCCCGTCACTGACCTGGGACAACCGCGACCAGGCGCTGCTCGGCCACGCCATCCACAAGTTCAAGGCGCTGATGCAGCGTGTCGATCCCAAACAGACCGAGGCATTGGTCGAAGCGTCCAAATCAAGCCTTGGCGCAAGCGACCAGGTAAGCGAGGAGACTGCCGCCGTGAGTGACATGGAACCGATCGCCGAAATGATCGACTACGACGCCTTCGCCAAGATCGACCTGCGTATCGCGCTGATCGCCGCAGCAGAACATGTCGAGGGCGCCGACAAGCTGCTCAAGCTCACCCTCGACCTCGGCGGCGAGACACGCACCGTGTTCGCCGGCATCAAGGCCGCCTACGATCCTGCTGACCTGGTAGGACGACTGACACCGATGGTGGCCAACCTGGCTCCGCGCAAGATGCGCTTCGGCCTCTCGGAA
>QNFN01000072.1 GCA_003645555.1 Gammaproteobacteria bacterium
CTCGCACCTGCGATCGAGCACGTAGGCTCCGGTGCAGCGGCCCCCGTCGGGCCCGCCGGTGTCGATCCGGTCGATGGCGATATGGCGCTCGAACAGGTGGATCCGTGGATGAGCACGGGCATGGTCGAGCAGGGTTTCCTCGATACTGCGCCCGGTGTAGTCGGCGGCATGGATTACCCGGCGGCGGCTGTGGCCACCTTCGCGGGTCAGGTGATAGACGGTATGACCGTCGGCTCCGGTTTCACGTGTGAAAGGCACACCGAGATCGATCAGCCAGCCGATCGCCTCGGCCGATTGCGCCACAGTGAAGTGGACCGCGTCCGGGTTGCAGAGACCGGCACCGGCGGCGAGGGTGTCATCGACATGGGCGGTGATCGAGTCGTCGCGATCGAGCACGGCCGCGACGCCACCCTGGGCATAGCGGGTCGAGCACTCCTCGAGAATGCCCTTGGCCAGGACGGCGACATCGGCGATCTCGGCCAGGTGCAGGGCGGCGGTCAGGCCGGCCGCACCACTGCCAATTATCAGCACGTCGTGTCGGTGGTGCGCGTGCATGACCTCAGAAACGAATCGCAGTTAAGATAGTGATTGGAACCCGGCGCCCATGTGGCGCCGTACATGTAACCAGAAAGCAAAAGTCTAGCACGCTGTGAACACCCTCCCGCGAACTTAACCATGCTCCCGTTGTCTATTCACCAGCCCACGGTCCGACGGCCTCACTGCGATGGAGTCCGCCACCATGGGTGAGCGAAATATCGACCTCGAACTGGTCCGTCGCGTCCAGGGAGGTGAGCGGCAGGCATTTGATGTTCTCGTCCTCAAGTATCAGCACAAGGTGGTCAAGTTGGTAGCGCGCTACGTTTCCGATCAGAGCGAGGCACTGGATATCACCCAGGAGGCCTTTCTCAAGGCCTACCGGGCCATCGGCAAGTTCCGCGGCGACAGCGCGTTCTACACCTGGCTCTACCGGATTGCGATCAACACAGCGAAGAACTACCTGGTGGCGCAGAGCCGTCGGCCGCTGGAGACCGACATCGACCAGCAGCCGCCGGAGCAGGTCGAAGGGCCAGGGCGGCAGTCACTACGCGAGAACGCCACGCCGGAGAACCTGTTGCTCCGCGACGAGATCGAAACCACTGTTTTCAGCGCCATCGAGGCGCTGCCAGAAGACTTGCGTACAGCGATAACGCTGCGCGAACTCGAGGGACTCAGCTACGAGGAGATTGCGCTGGCCATGGGCTGTCCGGTGGGGACGGTCCGTTCACGCATCTTCCGCGCTCGCGAGGCGATCAACAATAAGCTCGAGCCCTTGCTTTCATGATGCCCGATGGTACAGAGGATGGCGCCATGACCACAGAAAACGAACTGCTCTCGGCCCTGGTTGACGATGAATTGTCACCGGCTGAAACTGACCGTCTGCTTTCGACCCTGACCGCTGACCCGGGCCGGCGAGAGACCTGGTCGCGTTACCAGTTGATTGGTACGGCTATCCGCCGTGGGGTGCCTGATACGTACGATCCGGGGCTGGCGGCCCGCGTGCAGGCGGCCATCGGTGACAGCCTGCCGGACCCCGATGAACGCGCCCCCTTTCTGCCAACGACCCCGCCCGCCTCCTCTGGATGGAAGCGCGCCGTCAGTGGGGTCGCCATGGCGGCCTCGGTGGCCGCGGTTGCACTGTGTGGCGTGCGTTACATTGCAGTACCTGAACAAGGGGTCACGGTCGCGAATGCCGCACCGGTGGTGTTACTCCAGGCTCAGCCGGTTGCGGCCACCGACGTGGTGCCACCGGTGGCGACCACGCTCGATCAGGAACGGCTTAACGACTACCTGATCAGGCACAATGAGTTTGCCGCCGGCGGTTTGCGTGGCTTGCCGCCGTATGTGCGCGTGGTCAGCGCTGAAGGCGCCACTCCGGCACGCTGATCACCTATGCCCTTGCCATTATTTGTCGTTGCACTGCTGCTGTTCCTGCCACCTGCATTTGCTGGGGCGGTGTCGGCCACGCTGCACGCACTGACACGGATGACCGAGGCGGTAACCGGCCTGAACTACGAAGGGACGTTCGTCTATGAGCATGCCGGGGCCCTGGAGACGATGCGCATCGTCCACCAGGCCGACAGTGACGGCGAGCGTGAACACCTGGTTTCACTCGACGGTGACCGGCGCGAAGTGGTCCGGGATCGTGATGACGCGGTCTGCATCCTCGGTGATGCCAAGCCGTTGTTGCTCAGCCGGTTGGAATCCCGTTCGGCCTTTCCGGGCCGGCCGCGTGGTGACATCGACCTACTGCAGGGTCACTACAGCATTGAGCAGGGCGACATGGCGCGCGTGGCCGGGCGGGAGGCGCGCGCGCTGGTGATTCGTCCGCAGGATGACCTGCGCTACGGCTACCGCCTGTGGCTGGATGAGGCGACCAGGCTGCCGCTGCGCTCGGAACTGGTCAACGCCGACGGTGAGGTTCTGGAGCGGGTTGTGTTCACCGAGATCAAGGTGCTCGACAGCGCCGATCCGGCCCAGGCCAAGGCGATTCTTGCCCGCAAGGCGTGGGCACGGGACGTGATAGGCCATGTCCCGGCTCAGCAACCTGTTGAGAGTGCCCGCCGTTGGCAGGTGACCGATCTGCCTCCGGGCTTTGAATTGATCGATTACCGGACCTTTCCTGCAGCCAAGGGCCGCGGTGGAGTAGACCATCTGGTATTCAGCGACGGTCTGGCCACGGTCTCGGTCTACGTCGAACCGGTCAGTGATGAACGGCCTCTGAACGGTGTGCACCAATCGGGGGCGGTCAGCACTTTCGCCCTGGTGCGCGACACGTATCAGGTGGTGGTGGTCGGTGACGTGCCGATGGCCACCGCGCATACGATCGGCAACACGGTTCGGCCACTTGCGGAACCCGGTCGGTGATCGGGTCGTGATTGGTCTGGACGAGGGTGTGCCATCCACGGTCGATTGGTGGCTCATGGAGTTGATGTTTCTTAGTGCGTTTGATGAATGGCTGGCACACCGTCCGCCTGATACCTGGCGGCCTTCTATGTCGGATCGGTCCCGAGGACCGTCAGCCCGGCATTTCCACTTTCTCTGCTGAGGATTGATATCGATGACGCGAATTACCTTTCCGCGCTACGCGCGCGTCCTTCTGACCGGCCTGCTTCTGGTAGCCTGGAGTAGCCTGGCTACAGCGGCGGTCAACCTGCCCGATTTCACCGGGCTGGTTGAGCAGAATAGCCCCGCCGTAGTCAATATCAGCACGACGCAGAAGGTCGCGCAGCAACGACAACAGCAACATCAACCCGAGATGCCCGACCTGCCCGAAGGCAGCCCGTTCAATGATCTCTTTCGTCGTTTCTTCGGCGAAGGTGGTGGCATGGACATCCCCGAGCACGAGGCCAAGTCCCTTGGCTCCGGGCTGATTATCTCCGCCGACGGTTACGTAGTGACCAATGCCCATGTCATCAAGGACGCCGACGAGATCGTCGTGCGCCTCAATGACCGGCGCCAGCTGGTTGCCAAAGTGGTCGGCGCCGATCTGCGCAGTGATGTTGCCTTGCTGAAGGTGGATGCCGAGGGTCTGCCGGTGGTCAGCATCGGTGATTCCGATGAGCTCAAGGTGGGTGCCTGGGTGCTGGCGATCGGTTCGCCGTTCGGGTTCGACTACTCGGTCACCGCCGGCATCGTCAGTGCGCTCGGGCGCAATCTGCCAAGCGAGAACTACGTGCCGTTTATCCAGACCGACGTGGCCATCAACCCGGGAAATTCCGGTGGCCCATTGTTCAATCTCGACGGCGAGGTGATCGGCGTCAACTCGCAGATCTACAGCCGCACCGGCGGTTTCATGGGTCTGTCGTTCGCGATCCCGATCAATGTCGTGATGAACGTTGCCGACCAGCTCAAGACCAAGGGCAAGGTGAGCCGGGGCTGGCTTGGCGTGCTGATCCAGGATGTTACCCGGGAACTGGCCGAGGCCTTTGGCATGACCACACCGCAGGGTGCCCTGGTCTCCAAGGTGCTCGATGACAGTCCCGCGGCCGCGGCCGGGTTCCAGCCCGGTGATGTCATCGTCCGCTATAACGGCCGCGACGTGGCCGGTTCGGCCAGCCTGCCACCGCTGGTAGGTCAGACGCGGGTCGGCAACAGTGCCGAGGTGGTGGTGATTCGTGATGGCCAGGAACAGACCCTGACGGTGACCATCGGTGAGCTTCCAGGTGACGAAGAGCTGGCGCAGGCGGTCGAGCCGAAGGTCGATTCAGTCAGCGAAAAACGGCTTGGAATCAAGATTGTCGAAGTGCCGGAACCACTGAGTGAAGCGCTGGATCTTCCCGAGGGTGGGGTGCTGGTTGACGGGATCGAGTCGGGCGCCGCGTCCCGTGCCGGGGTACGCCAGGGTGATGTCATCGTCATGCTCAACCAGCAGGTGGTCAGCGATCCGGAGCAGTTCGCCGAGTTGGTCGAGGCGTTGCCCGAAGGCAAGTCGGTCGCGCTGCGTATCCAGCGCCAGAATGGTCCGCTCTGGCTGGCACTGAAGCTCGGCGACAACTGATGCCGGAGGCGCGGCGGACGCTGCGACTGTTCGGCCACAGCTATTGCAGCCTGTGCGAAACCATGCATGCCCAACTCCTCGGCCTGGCCGGGGAGTTGGGCTTTACGGTCGAACTGGTCGACATTCATGACGACCCGGAACTCGAAGCCCGTTTCGGCGAGTTGGTGCCCGCATTGTGGGGGGATAGTGATGAAATCTGTCATCACCTCCTCGATGAGACAGCACTGCGTCGCTATTTGAGTGCGGCCTGATTTGCGCTATACTCCGTTCCCCTGAAAATTCATTCTGAATCAGGGCGTTGGGCGATGCCATAGCATTCGTTCACGCCCTGATCTTCGTTCACCGGGCAGCTCTCTGCCCGGCCAGGCCCTATGCAACAGATCCGCAACTTCTCGATCATTGCCCACATCGACCATGGCAAGTCGACGCTGGCCGACCGCTTCATCCAGCACTGCGGTGGCCTGAGCGAGCGCGAGATGGAGTCCCAGGTGCTCGATTCGATGGATATCGAGCGCGAGCGGGGGATCACGATCAAGGCCCAGAGCGTCACCCTGAACTACCTGGCAGACGACGGTATCACCTACCAGCTCAACTTCATCGATACCCCCGGCCATGTCGACTTCTCCTACGAGGTGTCGCGTTCGCTGGCGGCCTGCGAGGGGGCGTTGCTGGTGGTTGACGCGGCCCAGGGGGTCGAGGCGCAGAGTGTTGCCAACTGCTACACGGCGATCGACCAGGGGCTCGAAGTGGTGCCGGTGCTGAACAAGATCGACCTGCCGTCAGCCGAACCGGAGCGGGTCGCTCGCGAAATCGAGGAGATCATCGGTATCGAGGCGGCCGACGCGCTGACGGTCAGCGCCAAGACTGGTGTCGGCGTTCCGGAGTTGCTCGAGGAGCTGGTGCGGCGCATCCCGCCACCGGTTGGCGAGCCCGAGGCGCCTCTGCAGGCCTTGATCATCGACTCCTGGTTTGATCCCTACGTCGGGGTCATTTCGCTGGTGCGGGTGGTCAACGGTGAACTGCGCGTCAAGCAGAAGCTGCGGGTTATGTCGACCGGCGGCGATCACCTGGTCGAGAAAGTCGGTATTTTCACGCCCAAGCGGGTCGAACTCGAGCGGCTTGGCACCGGCGAGGTCGGTTTTATTGTCGCCGGCATCAAGGAGATCGATGGTGCCCCGGTCGGTGACACCCTGACCCTGGCCAACCGTCCGGCGCCAGGGCCGCTGCCCGGTTTCAAGCAGGTGCAACCACGGGTATTTGCCGGGCTGTTTCCGATCGACTCCGATGACTACGAGGATTTTCGCGAAGCGCTGCGCAAGCTGCGGCTGAACGACGCGGCACTTTTCTTCGAGCCGGAAACCTCGCAGGCGCTTGGCTTCGGCTTCCGCTGCGGTTTTCTTGGCATGCTGCACATGAAGATCGTCCAGCAGCGTCTCGAGCGCGAGTACGACCTCGACCTGATCACCACGGCGCCGACGGTGGTCTACGAGGTGGAAACTACCTCTGGCGAGGTGCTGAAGCTGGATAACCCCGCCGAGTTGCCCCCCGCCAACGCCATCGCCGAGATCCGTGAACCGATCATCCGCGCCTCGATCCTGGTGCCGCAGGACTACCTCGGGGCGGTGATCGGCCTGTGTGTGGAAAAACGCGGCAACCAGGTGCGCATGCAGTACCTCGGCGGCCAGGTGGCGCTCGACTACGAACTGCCGCTCAACGAGGTGGTGCTCGACTTTTTTGACCGGCTCAAGTCGGCCAGCCGGGGGTATGCCTCGTTCGACTACGAGCTCCTGCGTTTTGAGCCGGCCAACCTGGTCAAGCTTGACCTGCTGATCAATGGTGACCGGGTCGACGCGCTGTCGGTGATCGTCCACCGTGAACACGCTTACGTGCGCGGGCGCGAGTTGTGCGAGCGGCTGCGTCAGATCATCCCGCGACAGATGTTCGCGGTAGCGATCCAGGCGGCGATCGGCGCCCAGATTATCGCCCGTTCGACGGTCAGCGCGCTGCGCAAGGACGTTACCGCCAAGTGCTACGGCGGTGATGCCACGCGCAAGCGCAAGCTGCTCGAGAAGCAGAAGGCCGGTAAGCGGCGGATGAAGCGGTTCGGCAAGGTTGAAATACCCCAGGACGCCTTCATGGCCGTGCTCCAGGTCGGCGGCAAGCAGCAGTAGCGGTTTGAGGTAGCGAGGGAGAGAGACGACGATGGATTTCAATTTTCCGCTGTTGCTGGTGATCGCCACCGCGCTGACGGGCAGCATCTGGTTGCTTGACGTGGTCTGGTGGCGGCCGTTGCGACGGGCCGCTATGGAGCCACTGCCGCGGGAGGAGGCCGAGGGTGGCGAGGAGGTGGCCTCCGCCGAGCGACCCGAGCCGAAGGAACCGCTGGTCGTCGAGTACGCCAAGTCGTTCTTTCCAATCATCCTCGCGGTGTTGTTGCTGCGTTCGTTCGTGGTCGAGCCGTTCCGGATTCCTTCCGGCTCGATGCTGCCGACGCTGCTGGTCGGCGATTTCATCCTGGTCAACAAGTACGCCTACGGTATGCGCTTGCCGGTGCTCAACACCCGGGTGGTCGATATCGACAGCCCGCAGCGCGGGGACGTGGCGGTGTTCCGTTATCCCCGCGATCCCTCGATCGACTATATTAAGCGTGTCGTCGGCTTGCCGGGGGACCGTATCGGCTATTACGGTAAGCGCCTGCACGTTAACGGTGAGCCGGTGCCCCTGACCACAGATGGCAAGGATACAGAGGTGCGTTGCGGCCTGAACAATGCCCCTGCGGACCGGCTGCTGGAACAGCTTGACGCCACACGGCACGCGATCCTGATCTGTGGGCGCCAGGGATCGCCAGAAGGCGAGTACGTGGTCCCCGCGGGGCATTATTTCGTCATGGGCGACAACCGTGACAACAGCAACGACAGCCGCTACTGGGGTGCGGTGCCGGAAGAGAACCTGGTAGGAAAGGCCTTTATGATCTGGTTGAACGTCGGGGCATGGGGCCGCATTGGCAGCTGGATAGAATAATTCGGGAGTGAGCACGATGAGAGCAATCGGGACGATGCGGAATCGGCAGCAGGGAATGACCTTCATCGGGTGGGTCATGGCGTTGATGATCTTGGGCTTCTTTGTGCTCATTGGTCTGAAGTTGACGCCGGTCTACCTGGAGTACTTCGCCGTACAGCGGCAGCTGACGTCGCTGGAAGAGGAGGCCGGCCTGGTAAAGAAGTCCGCGGGTCAGGTCAAGAGACTGCTGCTACGCCGTTTCTCGATTGACGATGTTGATAGCATCGCGCCCGGCCAGAGCAAGATTGCGAAAAAGGATCGCCACATCAAGATCCAGGTCACCTGGCAGGTGCGCACGCCGATGATGGGTAACGTC
>QNFN01000073.1 GCA_003645555.1 Gammaproteobacteria bacterium
GGGCTCGACCGCCGTGTCGAACACCTTGATGGCAAAGTATCCGAGCAGTACCGACGAGACGATGATCATCAACGCGGCCCATGGCACGAGTCGCCGGGCGATGGTGCGGCTTGGCGACCGCTCGGCGGTCATCGTTCTTCACCTTGCTCGATAGCGGACAGTTCCTTGCCGCCAGCGGTGTAGTTCGCCTCTGCTGCATTCGTCAACCGCGTCAATTCGGCAGCATCGAAACCGAGGCCCTTTTCGACGTGATCCAGGTCATGGGAACTGCCCGCCTGACGCCGCCAGGCATCCCGCTCGAAACCGTCTAGCACCACCAGCAGAGTCGAGAACATCCCGATCGGCCGGCGCAGTCCTACACGCAGGACGATCGCGGCGATCGGACTCATGATCAGGAGGATCAGGATCGAGTAGAGCAGCAGCTTGGTCACCATCGCCTGGATCGAGGTCAACAGGTCGATCCTGGGATAGACGACCACGATGCCGCCGACCGCCTTGCCCGTGGCATCAATGATCTGCTTGCCGGTAAACATGAAATCGCTGGCCTCCGCGTTCCATGTCGGGCCGCTGGCGGCCGAGAGAGCAAACAGCACCTCGGAGCGAACGCTGGTCGGCGTGTCGGACTCCGAGGAATGGACGATCGTCCCGACCGGGTCAAAGACATGGATGGCGGCGATCTGCGGGTCGGTGATCCGGGATCGCTCGATGATGGCAGTGGCGTTGCGGACGTTGGCCAGAGGCAGGCCGAGCCGGGCGGCGGATTGGAAGGGAGCGTGTGCAGATTCGGCGAGGACGGCCAGGCGGCCGCGGATCAGATCTGATTCGATACGATTGAACTGGAGGGCGGCGAGCACGCACAGCACGCCGAGCACGACGACGATCAGTGTCGTGACGATCTGCCAGCTACGCCAGAATAGGGACATGTGGGGTATCCATGCTTCCCATACCATAGACGTCCTGCCTGGAGAGGGGGCGGCGCGCGAGTCCATTCATCGCCCTAGACCGTTCCGGAGGGACAGGAAAATACTGGTCCGAAGTGATGCCCCGTACGAATTGCACGGATTACAGGATCACTGGAAATAGAGGGAGGGAAATTGGTGGGCGATACTGGGATCGAACCAGTGACCCCCGCCGTGTGAAGGCGGTGCTCTCCCGCTGAGCTAATCGCCCACAGCGTGGAACGGGCATTCTAAGACCCGCCTCCGGTAGGCGTCAATTTACTGCATGCCAGACCCGTGTCGACCGGCCCCTCTGCTAAGATACGCGCCTCCGGGACGGCCCGGCTGTTCGTGTCGACAACCGGCTGACAAGAGAGACCCGATGACCGTCCGCACCCGTTTTGCCCCGAGCCCTACCGGCTACCTCCACGTCGGTGGTGCCCGTACCGCGCTCTTCTCCTGGCTTCATGCCCGTCGCCATGGCGGCACGTTCGTTCTGCGCGTCGAGGACACCGACCTCGAACGCTCGACCGCGGAATCGGTCAACGCCATTCTCGAGGGCATGACCTGGCTCGGCCTCGAGTACGACGAGGGACCGCTCTTCCAGACCGAGCGTTTCGACCGTTACCAGGAAGTGATCGATGGGCTGCTTGAGCAGGGGCATGCCTACCGCTGCGACTGCCCCAGGGAGCGACTCGATGTCCTCCGCGCCAAGCAGATGGAGCGCAAGGAAAAACCCAAGTACGACGGGCATTGCCGCACCCGTGACATTGACCCCACCACTCCGCATGTGATCCGTTTCCGTACTCCGATCGAGGGTACCGTCGGTTTCGATGACATGATCCGTGGCCGCGTCACCTGGGAGAACAGCGAACTCGACGACCTGGTGATCCGCAAGTCCGACGGGTCGCCGACCTACAACCTGGCCGTCGTCGTCGACGATCTCGATATGCGCATAAGCCATGTCATCCGTGGCGAGGACCACGTTAGCAACACGCCGCGCCAAGTACATATTTTCCGCGCCCTCGGCGCCCACGTGCCGGTCTTCGCCCATGTGCCGATGATCCTCGGCGATGACGGTGCGCGGCTCTCCAAGCGCCACGGTGCGGTCAGTGTCATGCAGTACCGCGAGGAGGGCATCCTGCCCGAGGCATTGCTCAACTACCTGGTCCGGCTCGGCTGGTCGCACGGCGACCAGGAAATCTTCTCCGTCGACGAGATGGTCGCACTGTTCGATCTCGAGTCGGTCAACAAGTCGGCCTCGACGTTCAACACCGACAAGCTGCTGTGGTTGAACCAGCACTACATCACTCAGGCCGATCCGGCCCACCTGGCGCGTGAGTTGAGCTGGCATCTCGGTCAACTCGGTATCGACCCATCGGATGGCCCGGAGCTGATCGAGGTGGTTCGCGCCCAGCAGGGGCGGGCGAAGACACTGGTCGAACTGGCCGCGATCAGTGCCTTTTTCTACCGCGACCCGGCCGACTACGATGCGAAGGCCGCCAAAAAGCACTTCAAGGCCGCGGCCCTCGAGCCGTTGTCCAGGGCGCGGGAAGCCCTGGCCGGGCTGGCGAGTTGGACTCCGGAGGTGCTGCACGCCCTGGTCGAAGGGGTGGCGGCAGAGCTCGAGGTTGGCATGGGCAAGATTGCCCAGCCGCTGCGAGTTGCCGTCTCCGGTCGGGCGGCGACCCCTGGCATTGACGTCACGCTGGACCTGGTCGGGCGTGACGCCTGTCTGCGACGTATCGACCGGGCGCTTGATTACATTCGTGAGCAGGCAGAGAGTGCGGTGTGATTCAGGCTTGCCTGTAGGTCGGACTTCAGTCCGACATTCCCGAAGCATTCAGTTGTCGGACTGAAGTCCGACCTACAATAAAGGCCGATGGCAGCGCCATGAGCGACAGCGACACTTCAAAGAAGAGCAATTTCATCCGTCAGATTGTCGAGGCTGACCTGGCTTCGGGCAAGTACGCCGCCGTCCACACCCGTTTTCCGCCCGAGCCGAACGGTTACCTGCACATCGGTCATGCCAAGTCGATCTGTCTCAACTTCGGTATTGCCGAGGACTATGACGGCCAGTGCAACCTGCGCTTCGACGACACCAATCCGCACAAGGAGAACCTCGAGTTCGTGCGGGTTATCGAGGAAGACGTGCGCTGGCTCGGCTACGACTGGGAAGAGCGGATGTTGTTCGCATCTGACTACTTCGGGCAGTTGCATGACTTTGCCGTGGATCTGATTCAGCGTGGCAAGGCCTACGTTTGCGACCTCACGGCTGAAGAGACCCGTACCTACCGGGGCACGCTGACCGAGCCTGGTCGTGACAGTCCGTACCGTGAGCGCAGCATCGATGAGAACCTCGACCTGTTCGCACGCATGCGTGCCGGTGAGTTCCCGGATGGCGCCAGGGTGCTGCGGGCCAAGATCAACATGGCCTCGCCCAACATCAACCTGCGCGATCCGACGATCTACCGTATTCGTCACGGCGTGGTCCACCATCAGACTGGTGACGAGTGGCGCATCTACCCGATGTACGACTTCACCCACTGCCTGTCGGACTCGATCGAGGGCATTACCCATTCGCTGTGTACGCTGGAGTTCGAGGATCATCGCCCGCTTTACGACTGGTTTCTCGACGCCCTCGAGACCAGGTGCCATCCGCAGCAGATCGAGTTTGCACGCCTCAACCTCGAGTACACGGTGCTGAGCAAGCGCAAGTTGACCGAGCTGGTCGATGGCGGTCACGTCGATAGCTGGGACGATCCGCGCATGCCGACCATTGCCGGCCTGCGCCGTCGCGGCTATACGCCGGTATCGATCCGCAATTTCTGTGAGCGCATCGGTGTGACCAAGGCCGACAGTCGTGTCGAACTGCAGATTCTCGAAGGCTGTATCCGCGAGGATCTCGAGGCCCATGGGCCTCGCCGTCTCGCTGTACTCGATCCTCTGAAGGTGGTCATTACCAATTATCCGGAAGGGCACGAAGAGGAGTTCGAGGTGCCGAATCACCCGCAGGAGCCAAGTATGGGCGAGCGCCCGGTGCCGTTCGACCGTGAGCTGTGGATCGAGCGTGGGGATTTCATGGAAGAGGCGCCAAGAAAATTCAAGCGTCTGGTCACCGGTGGCGAGGTGCGGTTGCGCAACGCTTACGTCATTCGCTGTGACGAAGTGATCAAGGACGCCGATGGAGAGATCTCCGAGCTACGCTGCAGCTACGACCCAGAGACCTTGGGACGCAACCCTGAGGGCCGCAAAATCAAGGGTGTGATCCACTGGGTTTCGGCAACTCACGGGGTGTCGGCTGAGGTCAGGCTGTATGACCGCCTGTTCACTGCACCCAATCCCGAAGGGGACTGGCTGGAGGCGCTCAATCCCGAGTCGTTGACGATCGTGAAGGCCGTCGTCGAGCCGGCGCTGGCCAATGCCGAGCCGGGTGAGCGTTTCCAGTTCGAGCGCACCGGTTACTTTTGTGCCGATCGTCACGATCACGCGCCAGGACGGCCGGTGTTCAATCGCACCGTCGCGTTGCGCGATTCCTGGTCGAAGATTGCCGCTAAGGGCGGTAACTGACGTATCGTCTCGGGGGCGCGCATAGCGAAGAGCGCGGTGTGCCAGTATCCAGATCGTTCGATATTCCGGCCGTTCTGTCTGGACAACCGGACGCGTTCAGCGTGAAGTCAGCTTGAACTCGATACGTCGGTTGCGGGCCAGTGCCGCGGGTGAGGTGCCGGGATCCAGCGGATGGTTCTCACCGAAGCCGGCGGCGACCAGGCGCCGCGGCGGTAGGTGTTGGTCGATCAGGAACCGGACCACCGACACCGCACGTGCGGTCGAGAGCTCCCAGTTGGACGCATAGCGTGCGTTGCGGATCGGCACACGGTCGGTGTGGCCGTCGACCCGCAACACCCAGTCCAGGTCCTTGGGAATGCGCTGCTCCAGCTCACGCAGTGTCGTGGCGAAGCGCAACAATTGCTGCCGGCCCTGCTCACCAAGATCGGCGGTGCCCGACGCGAACAGCAGCTCCGACGAGAAGACAAAGCGATCACCTTCGACACGGATGTCCGGGCTTTCACCGAGTACTTCGCGCAAGCGACCGAAGAACTCCGACTGGTAGCGGCTCAGGCGATTGACCTCACGCGCCAGGGCGATATTCAGCCGTTTGCCAAGATCCTCGATTTCGGTGGACTGTTGCTGCTTGACCGCTTCGGCCGCGGCCAGTGCCTGGGCGATCTCCTCCAGCCGGCGGCGCAGTTCCAGCACCTGGCGGTTGAGTAGCGCCAATTCAGCGCGGGCCGCCGCTGAGATCAGCCGCTCCTCGTCGAGTGCGACACCGCGTTGTGCCAGGTCGTTTTGCGCTTGTTGCAGACGCATGGTGAGACTCGTGCTTTCACTACGACTGCCAGCAAGTGCTTCGTCGAGCGCGGCGGTTTCAGCTTCGAGCGCGGCACGCGCCGCACGCAGGCCACCCAGGTCCTGCTGCAGCGCGGCCATCATCTGGTCGCGGGCGATGAGCTGGTCCTGGAGCCCGGTGTTTGTTGAGACCAGTTCCTCGAATCGGGCATCGAGTTCGAGTTTTTCGCCCATCAGTTCGGAGATCAGTGCCGAGAGCGCGTTGGTTTTGCCCTGCAGCGCTTCGTTCTCCTCTTCAGCGAGACCGAGCTGGCGGGCCAGTTCGGCAATCTCGCGGTGCAGGGAGGCGAGTTGGAGGTCCTGTTGGGAGACGGTTCGCGAAAGCATCGCCTGGGCGATGACGAACACCAACAGCACAAAGATCACCACCATCAACAGCGCCGCAAGGGCGTCGACGTAGCCCGGCCAGATATCGATGGTGCGCCGATTGCGGCGCGCGATGGTGGACACGGTCGTCAGGTCTCAATCGTTGTCATGGTCGTCGCGCTTGCGCAGGATCTCTTGCAACACTTCGCGGGTCTTACGTGTTTCGGTGATAAGCAGGTCGAAACGGTTGTCGTCGAGTGGTGACTCGATCAGTGGAGCCTCGGTGGCGACCTGCCCGGATCCGGGAGCGCCGATCTCCGGTTCATCGATCAACTGCGTGACCCCCGACAGCCACTCCTCGAGGCCGTTGAAGAAGCGGTTCTGGGCATGACCGGCCAGGATGTCCAGAAAGCCGAGTACCAGCGAGCCACCGAGGCCGAACAGCGACGAACTGAACGCGGTGCCCATGCCCGAAAGCGGGCCGGCGAGTCCCGCCTTGAGCTCACCGAACATGGTGCCGACGTCCTGTGCGGTGACCTCGAGACCGGCGATAACGTTAGCGATGGCCGAAATGGTCTCGAGTAGGCCCCAGAAGGTGCCGAGCAGCCCCAGAAAGATCAGTAGACCCACCATATAGCGCGAGATCTCGCGTGATTCGTCGAGGCGGGCGCGGATGCCATCGAGGATGGTGCGCAGCGCATGCGCCGACAGGCGGAAGCGATCCTTCATGCGTCCGCTGAGGTGGCTCGCCAATGGGCGCAGCAGGCGCGGCTCGACGGCCAGCGAGATGCCGGTCTGGCCAGTCCGGAACAGCTTGATCCACTCTATCTCGACCTTGAGGGCCACGACCTGCTGAATATTTATGGCCACGCCGAGCACCAGCACGCCGAGAATCAGCGAGTTGAAACCCCAGTTGGCGAGGAATGCGGCCTCGAGCGAGGGATAGAGGACGGCGCAGACACCGCCCACCACCGCCAGCGTGACCGCCATCCAGAAAAGGGAGTGTCGCGGGTTGAACATGGCCTCGAATCCGTGCGTGGCTAACGAATGAATGTTGTAGCACACCAGTGCGGCGGCATCTCTATCCCCGTTGGCGCAAACAGGCTGGTGTCAGGATCCGCTGCAAGGGTCGGTACCTGGAGGCCTGGCGTGGTCTGTCCGGTTCACGGGGTTAGAATGCAGCGCTTCCCAGACTTCAGGATCTCAATCCCGGTGCAGCAGTGGTTCCTTCCCGTAGGCCTGGTTCTGGCCATGGCCTTTGCATTGGTCGCGCCACTGCCCGGTAGCGTGCTCAACGAAACCGGCCTGGTGCTCGGCCTGGTGCCGCTGATTTTCCTGGTCAATGGCTACCAGACGCGACTCGATATGCTCTCGCTGCGGAAGCGTTTCGTCGGAGTGCTGTTGACCGGTGTGGTCATCGGCCTGCTGCTGAGCCCGTTCATCGGGCTCGGTACCGCGGCATTGCTCGGCCTGCCGGCCTCGGCGGCCCTCGGCCTGGTCGTGATGGCGAGCATGCCGCCGACGCTGTCGTCAGGGGTGATCATGACCGAGAACGCCGGTGGTCAGACCCTGTGGGCGATGCTGTTGACCATCCTGCTCAATCTCATCGGTATCTTCACCATCCCGTTCATCTTGAGCCTGACGCTGGAAACGGGCGCCGAGGTGGTCGTTTCACCATGGCCGCTGCTGTTGCGGCTACTCCTCGTCGTCCTGTTACCGTTCGTTCTGGGCGGTCTGCTGCGTCGGATTCTGTCACGCAAGGCACCCGGCTGGGTTCGCTATGTGCCGTCGTCATGCATCATCGTGACGGTATGGATGTCGATGTCGGCTTCGCGAGGGACGCTGTTCGAGCTGACGGTGGGCGCATTCATGATGATCGTGGTCGGTTCGCTGCTGGTGCACGGCAGCCTGCTCGCGCTGTGTGCTGCCAGCGGACGTGGCTTGCGCCTGGCCGCTAACGAGCGCATCGCGCTGTTGCTGGTGGTATCGCAGAAGACCTTGCCGGTGGCGATCGGAGTGCTGACCGCGCTCAACGTGCCGATTGCCGGTGCGCTGGTGGTCTGCATCGTCTTCCACTTCCTGCAGCTGATGGTTGACGCGGTGATCGCGGCCCGGTTGCGCCGGACCGTGGAATCCTAGCCCGGATATTGCACCAGCATCGCGGATGCCGGCGCCGGACAGGGGTGGCTGGACGCCGCGCTGGAGGGAAAGGAATAGCCGTGGCTATTCCTTGACTGA
>QNFN01000074.1 GCA_003645555.1 Gammaproteobacteria bacterium
AAAGACAAGATCGTCAACGAGTACCGCGAGATCGTCGTGCGTATCAACGGGCTCGGCCTGATCCTCGCCAGTCCAGTGCGACTGATGGAAGTGATCCGCACCGACTTGGTGGAGGTGAGCGAGCGCTATGCCGATGCGCGGCGCACCGAAATCATCGCCGACCACGTGGGCCTCAGTCTCGAGGACCTGATCACCGAACAGGACATGGTGGTCACCCTGTCGCATGCCGGCTACGCCAAGATCCAGTCGCTCGATGACTACCGGGCACAGCGCCGGGGCGGCAAAGGGAAATCGGCGACCAAGATGAAGGATGAAGACTTCATCGACCGCCTGTTCATCGCCAACACGCACGACACCATCCTCTGCTTCTCCAGCCTCGGTCGGGTCTACTGGCTGAAGGTCTACGAATTGCCGCAGGCGAGCCGTACCGCGCGCGGCAAACCGATCATCAACCTGCTCGAACTGTCCGATGGTGAACGCATCAGCACCATCCTGCCGGTACGTGATTTCACCGACGACCGCTACGTCCTGCTGGCGACACGTGGCGGCACGGTCAAGAAGACACCACTGGCCAGTTACTCGCGACCGCGGCGCAACGGCATCATCGCCGTCGACCTGGTCGATGGCGACGGTCTGGTCAACGCCGTTCTGACCGACGGCGGCCAACAGGTGATGCTGCTGTCGAGTTCCGGCAAGGCGATCCGCTTCGCCGAATCCGAGGTGCGCAGCATGGGCCGCTCGGCCCGTGGTGTGCGCGGCATCCGCCTCGGCAAAGGTCATGAAGTGATCGCCCTGATCGTACTCGAAGAAGGCGCCATCCTGACTGCGACCGCCAACGGCTTCGGCAAACGCACGCCGATTGACGACTATCCGCGCCAGGGTCGCGGTGGACAGGGCGTGATTTCGATCCGCACCTCGAACCGAAATGGTGCCGTGGTCGGCGCCGCCCAGGTCGATGACAGTGACGAGGTGATGTTGATCAGTGACGTCGGCACGCTGGTACGCACTCCAGTAGCCGACATCAGCACTACCGGGCGTAACACCCAGGGTGTCACCCTGATTAGCATGGGCAAGGAACAGCGTCTGGTCGGCGTCGAGAAAATCGTCCAGCTCGATGGCAACGACGACGAGGATGCCGAGGCCGATACAGTCGAAGACGCCGCCGACTGAACCGCTCGCTCAAGAATTCAACTGCAACCCTTTCCGGAGAATCCGATGGCACGAGTTTTCAACTTCAGCGCCGGCCCGGCCGCGCTGCCGAGCGAAGTGCTCGAGCAGGCCCGCGACGAGCTGCTCGAATGGCATGGCAGCGGCATGTCAGTGATGGAGATGAGTCATCGCGGCAAGGCCTTCATCAGCATTGCCGAGCAGGCCGAGGCCGATCTGCGTGAATTGCTTGCCGTGCCCGACAACTACAAGGTGCTGTTCCTGCAAGGTGGTGCCACCGGCCAGTTCAGTGCCGTGCCGCTCAACCTGCTGCGCGATAACGGGCGCGCCGACTACCTCAACACCGGGGCCTGGTCGAAAAAAGCGATCGCCGAGGCGAAGCGCTATGCCACTGTCAACGTTGCCGGCAGCAGCGAGGCCGAGAATTTCATGTCTGTGCCGATGCAGCAGGAGCTGCAACTCGACCCGACGGCCGCCTACGTCCACTACACGCCAAACGAGACCATTGCCGGTGTCGAGTTCCCGTACGTGCCCGAGACCGGCGACGTCCCGCTGGTCGCCGACATGTCCTCGACCATCCTGTCGCGACCGATCGACGTCAGTCGTTTCGGTGTCATCTACGCCGGCGCACAAAAGAACATCGGCCCGGCTGGGTTGACCGTGGTCATCGTACGCGAGGACCTGGTCGGACATGCGCTGCCACAGACCCCGGCCTTGCTCGACTACAAAACCCAGGCCGACAACGGCTCCATGTACAACACGCCACCGACCTACGGCTGGTACTTCGCCGGCCTGGTTTTCCAGTGGCTCAAGCGTCTCGGTGGACTGCAGGGAATGGCCGAGATCAACCAGCGCAAGGCCGGCCGGCTCTACGCCGCCATTGATGGCTCCGACCTCTATTCAAACCCGGTCAACCCGGCCTGCCGTTCGTGGATGAACGTACCCTTCGTGCTCGCCGACGCCACCCTTGATGCCCGCTTCCTCGAAGAGGCCAAGGCCGCTGGCCTGG
This sequence comes from Gammaproteobacteria bacterium, assembly GCA_003645555.1. Classification (GTDB taxonomy): domain Bacteria; phylum Pseudomonadota; class Gammaproteobacteria; order QNFN01; family QNFN01; genus QNFN01. The sequence goes on from QNFN01000074.1 coordinate 2,177, forward strand.
AGACACTCAAGGGACACCGCTCGGTTGGTGGCATGCGTGCAAGTATCTACAACGCCATGCCGGAAGCCGGCATCACCGCGCTGATCGAGTTCATGAGCGACTTTGAAAAGCGCTGCGGCTAAGGAACCTCTGATCAAGTCATGAACTCGTATCTGGCGCCCAGAATGTCCAGCTTTTTCGTTGCAAAGCTTCGCAATAGCTAGCTATTACGTCCGTTTTGTGCCTCAAATCTGAACATTCTGAAGCACAATCTACTTCGTCCAGACTTAATCAGAGGTTCCCTAAAGCCACGGAAGAGCAAACTGATGTTCAAAATTCTGACTCTCAACAACATATCTGTCAGCGGTCTGGAACGGTTGCCACGTGACAGTTACGAAATTGCGTCCGAGATCGCCCACCCGGATGCCATCCTGGTGCGTTCATTCAAGATGCACGACATGGAGGTCCCGCCGACGCTGAAGGCGATCGGTCGTGCCGGTGCCGGGGTCAACAACATCCCGGTGGACGAAATGAGTGGGCGAGGCATCCCGGTATTCAATGCCCCCGGCGCCAACGCCAATGCCGTCAAGGAACTGGTCCTGGCCGGCATGCTGGTGGCGAGCCGCAACCTGTGCCAGGGCTGGGATTTTGCCCGCGGTCTCGAAGGCGAGGATGGCGAGATCAACAAGGCGGTCGAGGCGGGAAAGAAGAACTTTGCCGGTTTTGAATTGCCCGGACGCACACTCGGCGTCATCGGCCTCGGCGCCATAGGTGTGCAGGTGGCCAACGCCGCACTGGCACTCGGCATGCGCGTGATCGGCTTCGATCCACAGATCACTGTGCGCCGGGCCTGGCAGCTCTCATCCAGCGTCGAGCAGGCCGAGAGTGTCGACGCGTTGCTGGCCAAGTCCGATTTCGTCACCTGCCACGTGCCGCTGGTCGACGCCACGCGCAACCTGATCAATGCCGATCGCCTGCAGTTGATGCGTGATAACGCGGTACTGCTGAACTTCGCCCGCTCCGGCATCATCGACGACGCTGCCGCGGTTGCCGCCCTCGATGCCGGTCAGCTCTACGCCTACGTCTGCGACTTTCCGAGCAACCTGTTGAAGAGCCACCCACGCGTTGTCACGCTGCCGCACCTCGGTGCCTCGACCCGGGAGGCAGAGGAGAACTGCGCAATCATGGTCGCCGACCAGATTCGCGACTACCTCGAGGAGGGCACTGTCCGTAACTCGGTCAATTTTCCCGAGGTGGTGATGCCACGCAACGGCGGTTACCGTATGACCGTGGTCAACGCCAACGTGCCAAACATGCTTGGCCAGATTTCCACCGACCTGGCCAAGGCAGGACTCAACATCGTTGATATGCTCAACAAGTCTCGCGGCGATCTCGCCTACACTGTCGTTGATGTGGACAATCTCATCCCAAAACAGGTTATCGACGAAATCGCCTCCATCGACGGCGTGCTCGCGGTGCGCGCACTCTAAGAAACACGGGTAGAGGGCAGAGACCCGATGAGCGACGACTTCAAGCAGCGCCTTGCCACCATCCGTGAGCAGATCGATAGCCTCGATGACGAAATCCTGGTCCTGATCAACCGGCGCGCCGCCTGTGCGCAGGAAGTCGCCCAGATCAAGCGCACGACCGAGGGCGAGACCCGCTTCTATCGACCCGAACGTGAAGCCCAGGTGCTGCGCAGGGTGCTGGACAACTCGACCGGTCCGCTGCATAGCGAAGAGATGGCCCGCCTGTTCCGCGAGATCATGTCGGCCTGTCTGGCGCTCGAGGACCCCCTGACCATCGCTTTCCTGGGCCCCGAAGGAACCTTCACCCAAGCAGCCGCACTGAAACATTTCGGCCATTCGGTCAATACCCTGGCCATGCCGGCGATTGATGAAGTGTTCCGCGAGGTCGAGGCGGGCGGCGCCCATTACGGCGTGGTCCCGGTCGAAAATTCGACCGAAGGGGTCATCAATCACACGCTCGACATGTTTCTGCAGTCACCGCTGAAAATCAGTGGTGAAGTGGAGATCCGTATCCATCAGCACCTGATCGGGCCACCGGGCACGGAGCTGGAACAGGTCGTTCAGGTTGTCTCGCACCAGCAATCATTGGCCCAGTGCCGCGAATGGCTCGATGCCAACCTGCCGCACGCCGAACGCGTGGCCATCAACAGCAACGCGGAGGCGGCGCGGCTGGCACGCGAGACTGAGGGCACGGTGGCGATCGCTGGTGAAACGGCGGCGCAGATCTACAGCCTCGAACTGCTGGTGCGCAACATCGAGGACGAACCGGACAACACCACCCGCTTCCTGATCATCGGCAAACAGAGCGTGCCGCCGAGCGGGCACGACAAGACCTCGCTGCTGATCTCGACCCAGAACAAGCCGGGTGCGCTCTACCAACTGCTCGAACCGCTGGCGCGCAACGACGTCAGCATGACCCGCATCGAGTCACGGCCATCGCGACGTGGCATGTGGGATTACGTCTTTTTCGTCGACATTGCCGGCCACGCGGAGGAGGAGGGCATTGCGCGTGCCTTCGCCGAACTGAGTGCCGAGTCGTCGTTGTTCAAGGTGCTCGGCTCCTACCCGGTGGCCGTGCTCTGACCCTGGAGCCTATCCGATGAGCGATCAACTGGCCTTTGTCGATCTCGCCGTCTCCGGGGTGCGCGGTTTGCGCCCCTATGAGCCTGGCAAGCCGGAATCCGAACTGGCGCGTGAACTCGGCCTCAAGCTCGAGGACATCGTCAAGCTGGCCTCGAACGAGAATCCGCTTGGCGCGAGCCCACAAGCCATCACTGCCGTGCGGGAAATGCTGGGCGAACTGGCCCGCTACCCTGATGGCAACGGCTTCGAACTCAAGAAACGACTGTCTCAACGCCACGGCGTGGCACCGCAACAGGTCACGCTCGGCAACGGCTCCAACGACGTGCTGGAGATTATCGGCCGCACCTTCGCCAAGCCCGAGGACGGCATTGTCTTCTCCGAGCACGCGTTCATCGTCTACCCGTTGGTGACCCAGGCGATTGGCGCCACGGCGCAAGTGGCCAAGGCACGGAATTACGGCCACGATCTCGAGGCACTGCGCGCGGCGGTCGACGCCAGCACCCGACTGGTGTTCATCGCCAACCCCAACAACCCGACCGGCACCTGGCTAACCGCTGGCGATCTTGAGGCCTTCGTTGCTGGCCTCCCGCGCAGCGTGCTGGTAGTGATCGACGAGGCCTACACCGAGTACGTAGATGAGCCGGACTTTCCCGATGCTTCGCGGTGGATCGGCAAGTACCCGAACCTGATCGTCACCCGCACCTTCTCCAAGGTGCACGGTCTCGCCGCGCTGCGAATCGGCTACGCGCTATCGCACCCCGAGGTCGCCGACCTGCTCAACCGGGTGCGTCAGCCATTCAACGTCAACAGTCTCGCCCAGGTGGCGGCCTGCGCCTCACTCGATGATGCCGAGCACGTGCGCAAGGGTGTGGAAATGAATCGCCTGGGGATGCGCATGCTCGAATCCGCGCTGGATGAGCTTGATCTGGGGTGGATCCCGTCGGTTGGCAATTTTCTGACCGTGGACTTTGGCAAGCCCGCCGGCCCGATCTTCCAGGCCATGCTGAACGAAGGTGTGATCGTGCGCCCGATCGGCGGCTACGGGATGCCCAACCACCTGCGTATCACCATTGGCACCCCAACCGAGAACGCCCGTTGCGTTACGGCGCTACGCAAGGTTCTCACCGGTTGAGGTAACCCACGGTGTTCAAGCGCCTCTGCATCGTTGGTGTTGGCCTGATCGGCGGCTCACTGGCCCGCGCCTTACGTGCGGCTGGCGCCAAAGGTGAGATCGTCGGCTGTGGCCGTGACCCGGACCACCTGCGCCTGGCCCGCGACCTCGGCGTCATCGATTGCTACGAGACCGATCTCGCCACGGCGGTTGCCGGCGCTGATGTGGTGGTCCTCTCCACCCCCCTTGGTGCCATGGCCGGCCTGTTCACCTCGCTCTGCGACCATCTCGAGGCGGACTGTGTCATCACCGACGTCGGCAGTTCCAAGGGGAGCGTCGTCAACGAGGCACGTGCCGCCCTCACGGCAGGGCAACTGGCGCGTTTTGTCCCGGGTCATCCTATCGCCGGCACGGAAAAGAGTGGCGTGGAGGCCTCGTTCGCCGAACTGTTCCATCAGCGACGGGTGATCCTGACCCCGCTCGACGAGAACCTTCCAGAAGCCGTCGCGCGCATCCGCCTGCTTTGGGAAGCGGCCGGGAGCGAGGTGACCGAGATGAGTGTCGCGCACCACGACACCGTGCTCGCCGCCACCAGCCATCTGCCGCACATGCTCGCCTATACGCTGGTCGACACGCTTGCACGGATGCACGACAAGGACGAAATCTTCGGCTATGCCGCCGGCGGTTTTCGCGACTTCACCCGCATCGCGTCCAGTGACCCGGTGATGTGGCGGGATGTCTGCATCGCCAACCGCGAAGCAATCCTCGGCATGATCGGCCGTTTCCAGGCCGATCTGACCCTGCTGGCCGAGGCCATCGAGGCAGGTGACAGCAGCGTCATCAGTGATGTATTCAACCGGGCCAAGGCCGCGCGCGACCGCTATGCCGGGCGGCTCGACGCCAGTGCCGACGTAATCGAGTAGCCGGTGAGCGTCACTTTCGAGATCTCCCCGGGCGGGGCACTGCACGGTACGCTGCGGATGCCAGGCGACAAGTCGGTCTCGCACCGCTCGGTGATGCTCGGTGCGTTGGCTGAAGGCATCACCGAGGTCGATGGTTTTCTCGAGGGTGCCGACAGCCTGGCAACGCTGGCAGCATTCGAGGCCATGGGCATCGCCGTCGAGCATCCGGAGCCGGGCCGCCTGGTGATCCACGGCCGTGGCCTCGATGGCCTGCAATCGCCAGCCAGCCCGCTCGACCTGGGTAATTCCGGCACCTCGATGCGGCTGCTCTCCGGTCTGCTGGCAGGCCAGCGTTTCGATTCCACGCTGATCGGCGACGCTTCGCTGTCAGGCCGGCCGATGCGCCGTGTCACCGACCCACTGACACAGATGGGTGCGCGGATCGACAGCACCGCAAAAGGTACCGCTCCGCTGCATATCCATGGTAATCAGCCGCTGCACGGTATCGATTACGCGCTGCCGGTAGCCAGTGCCCAGATCAAGTCGGCCCTGCTGCTGGCTGGTCTCTACGCCAGCGGCACGACCCGCATCACCGAACCGGCACCGACCCGTGACCATACCGAGCGCATGCTCACCGCCCTCGGTGCCGAGGTCGTGCGTGATGGCGCCAGCGTCGTACTCAACGGACGTCCGCCGCTGCGCGGCACGGCACTGACGGTTCCCGCCGACATCTCCTCGGCGGCCTTTTTCCTGGTCGGAGCCAGCATCGCGCCCGGCTCCGACCTGCATCTTCCCGGGGTTGGAATCAACACGACCCGCACCGGCATCATCGATATCCCGCGTCCCATGGGTGCATCGATTGAACTCGAGAATCGACACACCCAGGGCGGTGAGCCGGTCGCCGACGTGCATATCCAAGGGCAGCAGTTGCACGGCATCGACATACCCGAAGCCTTGGTGCCGCTGGCGATCGACGAGTTCCCGGTGCTGTTCGTCGCCGCCGCCTGTGCCGAGGGCATCACCACGCTGCGTGGTGCG
>QNFN01000075.1 GCA_003645555.1 Gammaproteobacteria bacterium
CGGCCGACCAATGCCGTGTTCTTCGAGCGACTTGACCAGGCTCGCTTCGCTGAAGCGCGGCGGAGGCTCGGTGAAGTGCTGGTCGGGACGCAGCGCCTTGGCCGTCAGCTTTTCGCCCACCTCGACCGGCGGCAGCAGTTTGGCGTCGTCGTCGCCCTTGCCGTTGTCGTCGGTGCTTTCACGGTAGACGGCCATGAAGCCCGGATCGACGACGGTCGACCCGGTGGCACGGAAGCGGTCGCCGGCCCCGGCAGTCAGGTCGATGGCCACGGTGTTGATGGTCGCGTGATTCATCTGCGAAGCAACGGCTCGCTTCCAGATGAGATCGTAGAGTTTCGCCTGGTCCAGGGTCAGGTGGCCCTTGAGCGACTCCGGTGTATGCGCGGCGAGGGTTGGACGGATCGCCTCGTGCGCCTCCTGGGCGTTCTTCGACTTGGTCTTGAAGCGGCGCGGCGCCTGCGGCAGCTGATCGGCGCCGAAACGCTCGGCAATCAGGGCGCGCAGCTCATCGAGCGCCTCTGCGGCAAGGTTGACCGAGTCGGTACGCATGTAGGTGATCAGGCCAACCTGTTCACCGTGACCGATGTCGATGCCTTCGTAGAGCTGCTGTGCCGTGCGCATGGTGCGCTGGGTGGTGAAGCGCAGCTTGCGAGCGGCCTCCTGCTGCAGCGTCGAAGTGATAAAGGGCGGTGACGGGTTGCGCTTGCGCTGCTTGCGCTCGACCTTCTCGACCGTCAGCAGGCCGCTGGCGGCGGCCGTGACAGCCTGTGTCGCCTCGCTGGCACTGGTTTCATCGTTGAGGTCGAACTGGTCGAGCTTGGCCCCGTCGAGGTGCGTCAGGCGGGCGCTGAAACCCTGCCCGTCCTTGTCGAGATCGGCGTCGAGAGTCCAGTATTCACGCGCCACGAAGGCTTCGATCTCCTCCTCGCGCTCGGCGATCATGCGCAGCGCCGGGCTCTGTACGCGACCGGCCGACAGCCCACGCCGGATCTTCTTCCACAGCAAGGGCGAGAGATTGAAGCCGACCAGGTAGTCGAGGGCACGGCGCGCCTGCTGCGCGTCGACCAGTTCCTGTGACAGGTCACGCGGGTTAGCCATCGCCTCATCGATTGCACGCTTGGTGATTTCGTGGAACACCACCCGCTGCACCGTCTTGCCCTTGAGCACGCCCTTCTCTTCGAGCAACTGGAGGAGATGCCAGGAGATTGCCTCACCTTCGCGGTCAGGATCAGTCGCGAGGTAGAGCGCCTCGGCCTTGCGGGCCGCCTTGGCGATGGCTTTGACGTGCTTTTCGTTACGCTCGATTACCTCGTAGCGCATGGCAAAATCGGCGTCGGTATCAACCGCCCCCTCTTTCGGTACCAGGTCGCGCACGTGGCCGTACGACGCCAGCACCTCGAACCCCTTGCCGAGGTACTTCTTCAGCGTCTTGCACTTGGCTGGCGACTCGACGATGACCAGATTCTTGCCCATATCCACCGGTGTTCAGCAATGGCCCAGCGGGCCGCGAGGGGCCAAGCATAGGCATCGTAACGGGTGCCGGCAACTGTCACCGGCAAGGAATCGAGTCTCCCGGGCAAAGCCCGGGAAGAGCTCAGTGGAGGTATTCGCCGGCCGGGTCGCTCTCGTAGACCAGCTCGTGCATCCAGGCGAACGCGGCCTCCTCGCCAGGCTCGCTGAAGAGCACCAGCAGCACCACCCACTTGACGTGTTCGATGGAGATCAGGTCACCCTCAAGGGCCATCAGGCGATCAATGACGCGTTCGCGACTGACCGGGTTGAGCACACCATTGTGCTCGAGAAACAGCAGGAAACCGCGGCAGCTCGAGTCGAGACGAACCAGTTCGGAGTCGTCGTAGTGACGCAACGCGGAGTCGGTGGCGGTCGAACCGAGTGCCTCCGGACGGTCAGCGAGATCGCCGAGCCAGGCAAACGCCTTGCGGATGTCATGCAACCGGAATCCGGCCTGCTGCAGTTCGTCACGCAGCCCCTCCTCGTCCGGTAGGCGCTCGCCCTCATCATCCATGTAGTGCTCGAACAGGTAGACGAGCAGTTCGAGCACATCGCTCTTCATTATTCGGCCCCCGGCAGCAGACTGAAGCGGCCACCTGAGTCAGATGATACATGGCCGCCTAGCTCAAGGGCCAGCAGCCGTGCCGCCACCTCGCCCGCTCCCAGCGAGGTGGCCATCACCAGGGTGTCGACCGACATCGGCCCCGCACGCAACTGACTCAGCAACGCGCGGTCCGCGGGATCACGTTCGGTACGCTGCCTTCCGGTACCCGTCCGCGACGGCATCCGGCACTCCGCACCGGCCCGGGGAGGCAGTTCTTCGAGCAGGTCATCAAGGCCCTCGACCAACCTGGCTCCATCGCGAATCAGCGCATGACAGCCCTGCGCCAGAGGGTTGAGGATCGATCCGGGGACCGCAAACACCTCGCGACCTTCCTCGGCCGCCAGGCGCGCGGTGATCAGGGAACCACTGCGCGGTGCGGCCTCCACCACCAACACCCCGAGCACGAGACCGGCGATGACCCGGTTCCGGCGCGGGAAATGGTGACGTGCTGGCGGTGTGCCCGGCGGGTACTCCGACAGCAACAGGCCACGCTCGGCGACCGCGTGGGCGAGCCCATGATGACTGCGTGGGTAGACCCGGTCAGGCCCGTTACCGAGCACGGCGAGGGTCGTGCCGCCCACCTCGAGCGTCCCCGCGTGCGCGGCCCCATCGATACCGGCTGCCAACCCGCTGACGATGGCATAACCGGCGTCAGCCAACTCCCCAGCGAAGCGCCGCGCCAAGGCAAGGCCGGTAGCGGTCGGACGGCGGCTACCCACCACGGCGATCCCGGGAAGGGCCAATGCCTCGCGCTGACCCTCTAAAAACAACAGCGTTGGCGGGTCTGCCGTGGCCAGCAGGGCCGCTGGGTAGTCGGCACAGGCGAGTGTCAGCAAGCCACGCCCCGGGGTGGTAAGCCAAGCCAGGTCGGCGGCGGCGGCTGTACGGTCGGCACGCCGTAGCGCACGTCGGGCAGGTGTGGGCACGCCAAACTCGCGTAGCCGCGCGTCAGAAGCACTGAGCAGGGCATCGGGGTCGGGGCAGCAGTGCAGTAGTCGGCGCAGCGTGCGCGAACCAAGCCCCGGCACCCGATTGAGCGTCAACCAGGCGCGGGCATCATCCGGCAGGATCGCATCCATGCGTAGGTCACCTCAGCACCTCCTTGTGCGTGAGTGACGGCCCGGTCTCGCGACCGGTCCGGGATTCGGGTCAGGGCGTACCGGGCGTACCGACCTCGTCGTTGATATGGAACGGCGCCTCTTGCTTCATCACCAGGGCGTAGCTGACCCGGTCGAAGGTACGGTAGACCATCACCAGTCCGGCGCGCTCGCGCGGGATGATGACCTGTTTGCGCTTCTCACCCGGGGGCAGATCCACACAGCCCTCTTTACGCTTGATGAAGATGTGACAATCACCGATGTTCTCGGTCGGGTCGTTGATGGCCTTTCTCGCGGAGTAGGCCATCAGGACATGGCCGGCCTCGACCCCGTCATTGGCGCCCCGGTCGATAATCACGGTGGCGTACTGGCCAATCAGGTCGACAATGTCCGGCGCCGCGATGATGTGGGCCTGGAGATCGAAATCGGGGGCCCGCGGGTAGAAGTTACGCGGCAGGTTTTCATCCGTCGCCTCGATCAGGCGGTCCTCAACCAGGATCTCGCGATTGGCTCTGATGATGTCGATCTTGGCCGGATCACCAGGTGTGTCGAGTACGGCCTCACCGGTATGGGTGATGTGGTAACCGAGAATTTCGCCAGTCGTGAAATCACGCAGTGCGTCACCAGGACGGAAGATCAGGTACTCCAGCGGTGCCGATTCGTCGAACGAACGGACGTAGGCCCGGGTGCCCTCGTCGCCGGTCAAGCGACCCTCACGGAAGTAGATGATGTAAGGCGCGGAATCGATCTCCTCGCGGGTCAGGATCGCCCTGGAACGGTTGAGGAACGGCAGGATGTGTTCCAGCGGGATCGCCGGGAGGGCATCGCTAAGTGACTCGCTACGCACCTGGGGTGAAAGCTTGCCGTCACCACGACGCAGCATCGGACGGCCGTCGACCCAGACCAGGTAGAGCTTGTCGCCCGGATAGATCAGATGCGGATTGTCGACCTGCGGGTTGACGTACCAGATCTCGGGCCAGAGCCACGGCTGATCGAGGAACATCGCGGAGATGTCCCAGAGTGTGTCGCCTTCCTTGACTGTGTACTCCGTCGGAGCGTCGGAGCGCAGCAGGACATCCTGGGCGGCGACCGTACCAGCGAGCACGATTCCCACCAGCAATCCAAGCAACCTGGAAATGAACATCGCAGCGTTCCCTCGGCCGTTGTTTATGTAAGTTTATCCAAAGAAACAGTACGGCCACTAGTGTAGCGTATAATTCCGCGCCGAACTGGCAAATGCTAGATCAATCCGAAAGATACCACTGAAACCTCTGATGGGACTACTAAACATACTGCACTTCCCAGACCCACGCCTGCGCACGCGTGCGGCCACGGTCGAGAATGTCGATGACGTGGTCAAGGAACTGGTCGACGACATGTTCGAGACCATGTACAGCGCACCGGGTATCGGCCTGGCCGCAACCCAGGTCAATGTCCATCGCCGGATAATCGTTATCGACATCTCAGAGACCAAGGATCAACCGCTCTGCCTGATCAACCCCGAGATCACGGCCCGTGACGGAATCGAGGAGATGGAAGAGGGGTGTCTCTCGGTGCCCGGGGTGTTCGAGAAAGTCAGCCGCGCGGAGCGAATCGAGGTACGCGCCCTCGACCGGGACGGATCGCCTGTTTCCATGGAAGCGCATGGCCTGTTGGCAGTCTGCATCCAGCATGAGGTGGACCACCTCGAGGGCAAACTGTTTGTTGACTACCTTTCTGAACTCAAGCGCACGCGGCTTCGCAAACGCCTGCAGAAGCAAGAGCGGCAGACCTTGTGAGTGCTGACCAGGACCCGGCTCCCGACCCATGACCATCGCATCGCACCCACTGCGGGTGGCCTTCGCCGGCACCCCCGACTTTGCCGTGCCCACCCTCGAAGCCCTGCTTGCTGTCGGTCATGAGGTGGCCGCCATCTATTCGCAGCCGGATCGCCCGGCCGGCCGTGGGCGCAAGCTCCGCCCAAGCCCGGTGAAGGCGTGCGCCCTTGCCCACGACCTCGAGATACGCCAGCCACTGACCCTGCGCGATCCCGAGGCACAGCAAGCGCTGGCCGCACTCAAACTCGACGCCATGGTCGTCGTGGCCTACGGCCTGATCCTGCCGCCACCGGTACTGGCCGCGCCGCGACTCGGGTGCATCAACGTGCATGCCTCGCTGCTGCCGCGGTGGCGCGGTGCGGCCCCAATCCAGCGTGCCCTACTCGCCGGCGATGCCAAAACCGGCGTCACCATCATGCAGATGGAGCAGGGCCTCGACACCGGGCCGATGCTCGCCAAAGAGCCCCTGGCTATCAGCCCCACCGACACGTCTGCGACCCTGCATGATCGGCTTGCAGTGCTCGGCGCCCAGTTGCTGACTACCACCCTGCCGGCGCTCGACCGCGGTGAACTGGTCGCCGAGACGCAAGATCCGGCACTGGCCACCTATGCCAACAAGCTGGCCAAGACCGAGGCACGCCTCGACTGGTCCGCCCCGGCCGTGCTTCTCGACCGCCAGGTGCGCGGCCTCGACCCGTGGCCGGTGGCCGAAGCGCGCTTTGGCGATCAGCCATTACGTATCTGGCAGGCCACACCGTTACAAGGCCACGCCGAACCACCCGGGCGCATCGTCCACACCGGCCCCGATGGCATCGACGTCGCCTGCGGTGATGGCCTGTTGCGATTGCTGCGCCTGCAACTCCCCGGGAAGCGCCCGGTTACCGCGGGCGAATTCGCCAACGGTCGCGCGGTCCTCGGGCTGACCCTGGGCTGATCGATCATGCAGACCCGGGCTGTGGCTGCACGCGTATTGGCACGAGTGATACGCCACGGCGCCTCACTCGACAGCGCCCTCCCCGATGCTCTCCAAAAAGTTGCGATCGGCGACCGCGCCCTGGTCAGTGAACTCTGTTACGGCACACTGCGCTGGCAGCCACGTTTGGCGGCGCTGTCGGTAAAGCTGCTGCATCGCCCACCGCGAGCCAAGGACAGTGATGTAGGTGCGCTGCTCCTGATCGGCCTCTACCAACTCCAGCACACCCGTATTCCGGTCCACGCCGCCGTCGCCGAGACCGTCGCCGGTGCCGGCGCACTGGGCAAGCGCTGGGCGGCCGCCATGCTCAACGCCGCACTGCGCCGCTACCTGCGGGAACGAGAAACCCTTGACGCGGCGGTCGACACCGACCCGGCAAGCGCGCACGCCCACCCACCCTGGCTTCTTGAACGACTGCGCGAAGCCTGGCCTGATGACTGGACTGCGATCACCGCCGCCAACAACGCCCGCGCCCCCCTTGCCTTACGCGTCAATCTCACCCGGGGCACGCGTGCGGACTACCTGGCCCGACTGGCCGCGGCCGACCACCAGGCCGCAGAGATCGCCCACACCGGGACGGGCCTGGCACTGGCCAGACCGTGCGACGTCACCGAGCTTCCGGACTTCGCCGCCGGGGCGGTTTCAGTACAAGACGGAGCCGCACAGCTCGCCGCCCCGCTACTGGCACCGGCCGCCGGAGCGCGCGTACTCGACGCCTGCGCCGCCCCAGGCGGCAAGACGGCGCACCTGGGGGAGTGGCAGCCGGCACTCGGCACTCTGCTGGCGATCGACCGTACCGAAGCGCGGCTCCCGCGATTGCACGCCACCCTGGCACGCACCGGTGTCGCGGCCACGGTGATGACCGCCGATGCCGGCGATCCGGCCAGTTGGTGGGATGGCACCTTGTTCGATGCCGTGCTACTCGACGCGCCATGCTCCGGCAGTGGCGTCATCAGGCGCCACCCCGATATCAAGCTTTTGCGCCGTGCGAACGACCTGCCACGACTGGCCGCAGAGCAGGCGCGGCTGCTTGCCGCATTGTGGCCGCTGGTCGCACCAGGAGGACGCCTGCTGTATGCTACCTGCTCGGTGTTTCCGGAAGAGAATGACAGACAGATCAGCAACTTCCTGGCGGCACGCGCAGATGCTCACGAGAAAAAAATCACTGCCGACTGGGGCCATACCTGCTGCCATGGCCGGCAGATCCTGCCGGGTGAGGACGGCATGGACGGCTTTTACTACGCCCTCCTCGAACGCCGCGCGTGAACAGCCCGTGCCCCAGGCAACTCCCGAATACAGGCCATGAACACCAGGCGGCCTGATCGATCCCCTGCCAGCACGGCAGCCCCGGTTTGGGGTGCGCTGCTCGCTGGCCTCATGCTGGCGCTCTCCGCCCCAGCAGCATGGGCGCAGGAGAACGATGACCGGCCCCGCTTCAAGGTCATCGAGGCCAGCACACGGCTGGTCGATGAGGTCTTTTTCCTGGATGCCCGCATCGCCTTCGATTTCAATGCCGAGGCCATCGAGGCGCTCGACCATGGCGTGCCATTGACGGTCGAGCTGCAGATCGAGGTGCTGGAGACACGTGATCTGCTCTGGGACAGCACCACTGCCACCCTGAATCAGTACTACCGTATCGAGTACCGCGCCCTTGTCACCCAGTACCTGGTCACCAACCTGAACACCGGCGAGTTAAGCAGCCATACCAACCTCGAGGCCGCGTTGGCGATGCTCGGCCAGGTGACCGAATTCCCCATGCTCGATCGGCGCCTGC
>QNFN01000076.1 GCA_003645555.1 Gammaproteobacteria bacterium
CAGGCCGCCGGGATAGGGCGTGGTCTGGATCGCCATGTGCATCGCCGCGCAGCGACCCGGGTCGGCCGCCACCGGCTGAATGGCGTGGATCATGCGGTTCCCGGTGCTGAAATCACGGCCCTGGGCCACGTCGCCGGCGGCGTAGATCCCGGGTTTTCCGGTGTGCATGAACTCATCGACCAGAATGCCCTGGTCGATCTCGATACCGGAGCCGTCGAGGAAATCGATGTTCGGGCGGACTCCGGCGGCGAGGATCAGCAACTGTGCCGGCAGAACGCTGCCGTCGTCGAGGCTCACGCCGAGTGCATCGGCACCGCTCTCTATGCCGGTGACCGCCGTGTTGGTGCGCACGTTGACTCCGTGCTTCTCACACCATGCCTGCAGCATCCCGCCGGCGTTGGGGTCAAGCATGCGCGCAACCATGCGCTCAGCCATTTCGACCACGGTCAATTTGACGCCGCGTGAGGCCAGGGCCTCGAGTACGATGCAACCGATGAAGCCGGCACCGAGCAGCACCACTTCGGCGCCCTTGCTGGCACGCTCGGCGATGGCGCGGGCATCGGCCAAGGTCCAGCAGGTCTGTACCCGTGGGTCATCGATGCCGGGGATCGGTGGCCGGTTCGGTCGTGATCCGGTGGCGATCAGCAGGTGGTCGAAGCCGAGCGAGTCCCCGTCGTCGAGCGTCAACTGCGAGATATCGGTATCGATTGCGGTGACCCGAGCCCCCTTGAGTTCGATGCGCTGTTGATCGAAATGGGTCGGGTCACGGCGCAGATGGGTTCCCGCCTCGTCAATCTTGCCCTCGAGAAAATAGGGGATCGCCATCCGTCCGTAGGGTGCTCCAGGTTCGTCTCCGAGCAGCGTGATGGAAGCGGCGGGATCGGCCTGGCGAATGGTGTCGGCGGCGATCACGCCGGCGGGGCCGTTGCCGATGATGACGTGCTGCATGGGACAACTCCTGCATTACGTGGAGTGAAAAAGAGACGGCCCCCGCCCGGGTAGGGCGGGGGCCGGGTTCAGGCGAATGGCCGGGTCACAGCCCGAGGCGCTTGCGCGTCTCGTCGGTCGGTACGCCGTCTTCGCTCCAGCCGCGCAGCTGGTAGTACTCCGGCAGCATTTCGCCGAGTTTGCTGACCATGCCCTTGGCCGGGCCGGTTTTGGCCGGTTCGGTAAGGATCCGCTTCGGCAGGGTGTCGTCCTTGCCTGACAGGCCCGCCTTCAGGTTAAAGTCACGCTCGAGGTTCCAGACCCGCTCGCCGAGTTCGGCGAGCGAATCCAGCGTCCATGTGCCTTCGCAGGCCGCGTCGACCTGCGGTGCAACGTCATCGAGCGTCCAGGCAAATGACGTAAAGATGCAGATGCCGGCCGAGTCGAAGGCCGCAGTGGCATCCTGGAATGCCTTGACCAGACCGGCCTTGCCCTCGGTGGCGAGCGGGTCGGTCTTGACCGGGATACCGAGCACCTCGGAGGCGACGGTGTAGCCACGCAGGTGGCAGGCGCCGCGGTTGCTGGTCGCGTAGGCCAGCCCCATGCCCTGGATACCGCGCGAATCGTAGGCCGGGAATTCCTGGCCCTTGACTGACATCGACAACTCCGGGTGGCCGTACTTTTCACACAGCCGCTTGGAACCGAGACCGAGTTCGACGCCGAAACCCTCGCTCTTGCAGGTGCTCTCGACCAGGCTGGCCAGGGCTTGCGCTGAGCCGAATACCATGTCGTCGCCGGTATCAACATCGTCGAGGGCGCCGATCTCATTCAATTCCATCGCCGCGGCGAGGGTGGTGCCGAAGCTGATCGGGTCCATGCCGTAGGCGTTGCACAGGAAATTGGCGTAGGTCAGCGCTTCGAGGTCGTCGGTGCCGGTAGCGGCCCCGAGTGACCAGGCGTTCTCGTACTCGAGACCACCCGAGGCACCCCAGTACTCCGGCTTGTTCTGCACCGTGAAGTGGTTTTTGTCCAGTTGCGAAATACGACCGCAGGCGATGGTGCAGGCGAAACAGGCCGCATTGGTGACCAGGTTGGGCTTGCCGTCGGTTGCTCGAGGCTCATGCATCGCCTCACCCGAGATCTTGCCGGCACCCTCGAACTGGACGTCGCGGTGGTTGCGCGTCCACAAGGCCCCGATCTCGTTGATGACGTTCATCAGCACCTGGGTGCCGTAGGTCGGCAGGCCCTGGCCGGTGACGGCGTTGTCGACAAGCACCTTCTTGGCCGCGGTCGTCGCTTCCATGAAGCGTGCCGGGTCCTTGATGGTGTTGAGGCCCAGGGTGCCGCGGATCGCCACTGCCTTGAGATTTTTCGAACCCATTACGGTGCCGACGCCGGAGCGGCCGGCGGCGCGGTGCAGGTCGTTGACGATGCAGGCATACATGACCCCGTTCTCGCCAGCCGGGCCGATCGAGGAGACGCGGATCTGCGGATCCTGGTGCCGGGTGTGGACCCACTCTTCGGTATCCCAGGTGGTCTTGCCCCAGATTTCATCGGCCGAGAGCAATTCGGCTTCGTCATTCTCGATGAACAGGTAGACCGGGCTGTCGGCCTTGCCCTCGAAAATGATCATGTCCCAGCCGGCGAACTTCATCTCGGCGCCGAAGTAGCCGCCCGAGTTCGAGCAGGCGATGGCGCCGGTAAGCGGTCCCTTGGTGATCACCGAGTAACGGCCCCCGGTCGAGGCATCGGTGCCGGTCAGCGGGCCGGTCGCCATGATCAGCTTGCTGGCAGGAGAGAGCGGGTCGACCTGCGGGTCGCACTCCTCGACGTAGTACTTGGTCGCCAGGCCACGTTGGCCCAGGTATTCAGCGGCCCATTCCATGTTGAGTGGTTCCGGGGTGCAGGTACCCTCGGTCAGGTTGACGCGCAGGATCTTTTTTTGCCAAGCCATGTCTGATGCTCCTCTTACTGCGCTGTCGCTGAAGAGAGGCTTTCGCCCGCCCAGCGTCGCATGCGGTCCAGGCCCGTCTGGTCGGCATCCTGGTAGGTGATCGCTCCGGTCGGGCAGGCGTGTGCACAGGCCGGCTCGCCGCCGCACAGATCGCACTTGATCACCTTGCCGCTGTTCGAGGCGTAGTTGATGGTCCCGAAGGGGCAGGCGATGGTGCAGACTCTGCAGCCGACGCAGACCGTGTCGAGAATCACCTTGGCCCCGGTCGAGGCGTCGATAGTGATCGCGTTCACCGGGCAGGCGTGCAGGCACCAGGCCTCGCTGCACTGGGTGCAGGTGAAAGGCGCGTAGCGCCCTTCATCATGGAAGGCGAAGACCCGGATGCGCGAGCGCGAGGGCACGACGAAGCCTTCGTTCTCGAGCGAACAGGCCATCTCGCACTGCATGCAGCCAGTGCACTTCTTGGGGTCGACGACGAGTGATCTTTGCATCGAGCAGGTCTCCAGGTGGTCTCTGATTGTGCGTCCCCGGCGTGGCCGATGGGTATTCCGGTCCGACGGGGCACCGTTCTCTCTGTTCTTGCCAAGCCTGCGGACGGTTCGCAGATATTGGGCGGCAAATATTAAGGAACCTCTGATTAAGTCTGGACGAAGTAGATGGTGCTTCAGAATGTTCAGATTTGAGGCGCAAAGCGCACGTAATAGCTAGCTATTGCGAAGCTTTGCAACAAAAAAGCTGGACATTCTGGGCGCCAGATACGAGTTCATGATTTGATCAGAGGCTCCTTAAATTAAGCAGACATGGCCACAGATAACAAGGTGGTGTAGAAATTATCAAGGATTCAGCGCACCTCGACGACGGTGACCGAGGGCGTATTGCGTGCCGGGTCGGCGTGGAAGCCGCGTACCAGCAGCACGGCCTCGCCACGGCGTGCCAGCCGGGTCCGTCTGGCGACCGCCCGCGCCAGGTCTATGGGATTGTCCAGTTGGGCCGGATCGACCTCGACCGGGATGGCCCCCCACAGCAGGCCGACCCGGCGGCAGACACCGGGATCGGGCGACACCGCCAGCACCGGCGCCGCCGGTCGGGCAGAGCAGACCTCGGCCGTGGTCATGCCACTGCGCGAAATGACTACGATGGCGCGCACCTGCAGGTCGCGCGAGAGCTGGGCCGTAGCCAGGGCCAGTGCGGCACCAAAACGGTCATTACGGGGTCCGGCACTGGGGGTGATGGTGCCGAATGCGCCTTGCTCCCACTGGTGCCCCTCGGTCTGGCGCGCAATGCGATCCATCATTTTCACCGCTGCAACCGGGTGCCGGCCCGAGGCGGTTTCTGCGGACAGCATCACCGCGTCGGCTCCGGAGGCGACCGAGTGGGCGATGTCGGTGACCTCGGCCCGTGTCGGGCGGCTGTGGACGATCATCGATTCGAGCATCTGGGTCGCCACGATCACCGGCTTCTGTGCGGCGCGTGCCAGCTCGATCAGCCGGTGCTGTGCCACCGGCACCTCCTCGGGTGGCAACTCGACACCGAGGTCGCCGCGCGCCACCATCAGGCCGTCGCTGGCGGCCACGATGGCGTCGCTCTCGACCAGTGCCTCGGGACGCTCTATCTTGGCGATGATCGCCGCCGCGCTTCCGGCTCGTTGCCGGAGCCGGCGCAGTGACCGCACATCGTCGGCGCTGCGCACAAAGGAGAGGGCCAGGAAATCTACGCCCAGTTTCAGGGCGAAACGGGCGTCGACGCGGTCCTTGGCTGTCAGTGCGGGCGCGGAGACGGCGGCGTCGGGCAGGTTGATCCCCTTGCGGTCACCCAACTCACCGCCATGGATCACGCGGCAGCGCAATTCACTCCCCTCGATTTTCTCGACGCACAGTTCCAGTGCGCCATCGGCGAGTAGCAGCCGTTGGCCCGGTGAGGCATCACGAGCGAGCGCACGGTACTGCGACGGAATCAATCCCGGTCCGCCCATAACCTGGCGGGTGGTCACCGTGACCTGCTCGCCGGCGACGAGATGGATGCGGCCATCCGGGAAGCGGCCGACACGGATTTTTGGCCCACAAAGGTCGGCAAGCACCGCGACCGGCCGGTTGAGGCGGGTTGCGGCCGCACGTACAGCGGCGTAGGCGGCCGCATGGCCGGCATGATCACCGTGGGACATGTTCAGGCGGAAGACATTGACGCCAGCACGGATCAGGCGCGCGATCTGTGCCGGTGAGCTGGAGGCAGGACCGAGGGTGGCGACGATTTTGGTGCGCCTGGTGCGCAACTCCTCGACGCGGCTGCTGATGGGCATGGCTGCTGACTCCAGCGGCGGGCCATTCCGGCCTCGGCCAAGTATGGCTAACCCGCGGGAGTCGTGCAGGACGCTACATCTGCTTGATGTAGACCTTGGAGTTGCGCTGCATGTTGTACAGCGACTTGCGTGCCATCGGCAGATCTTCGATAGCGGCGGCGACAAAGCCGCGTTCCACGAACCAGTGTGATGTCTGCGTGGTCAGGACAAAGATCGCTTCCAGGCCGGCGTTGCGCGCCTGTTGCTCGATGCGTTCGAGCAACAGCTCACCGCGACCGCCACGCTTGTACTGGGGGTGAACGGCGAGGCAGGCGAGTTCACCCATGCCCTCTTCAGGGAAGGGGCGCAGGGCGCCGCAGCCGATGATGGCGCCGTCGCGACACAGCACCGTGAAACGTTCGACCTCGACTTCGATTTGTTCGCGTGAGCGCTGGACCAGCACTCCTTGCTGTTCCAGCGGTTCGATCAGTTCCAGGATGCCGCCGATGTCGTCGACTGTCGCCCGGGCTACGGTGTCGTAGGGATCGGCCGTGATCATGGTGCCGACGCCGTCACGGGTGAAGAGTTCGAGCAGTAAGGCGCCATCGGTTCCCCAGCCGACCAGGTGGGCGCGACGCACACCATTACGGCACGCCTCGACGGCCCCGGTAAAGGCACGTTCGGCGTCGGCACCGAGTGGCTGGCGGGTCAGGCCGTCGGCCTCTGCTGGACTGAGTTGACGCAGCAGTTTGCCCTCGGGGTCACGCAGGCCGTCGCTGCCGAGCAGGCAGATCAGCTTGTCGGCACGCAGCGTTGTGGCGACAGAACTGGCGACCTCTTCATAGGCCAGGTTGAATACCTCGCCGGTGGGCGAGTAGCCGATGGGCGAGAGCAGCACCACCGCACCTTCGGCAAGTTGACGGCCGATCGCTTCGGCATCGACCCGGCGCACCGTCCCTGTGTGGCAGAAATCGATACCATCACGCACACCGAGCGGTTTGGCGGTGACGAAATTGCCAGCCGCCACACGCAGCCGGGCGCCAGCCATCGGCGAATTGGCCACGCCCATTGATAGCAGGGCCTCGAGTTCGACCCGGACGCTGCCGGCGGCCTCTTTGACGCAGACCAAGGCCTGGGCGTCGGTGACGCGCAGGCCATCGTGATAGCAGGACTGGCCGTCGCGGTCTGCCAGGCGCCGTTCGATCTGTGGACGGATGCCGTGGACCAGGACGATACGGATACCGAGGGCGGAAAGCAGGGCGACATCGTGAATGAAACCGGCGAACCCCGCGTCCTCGACCGCCTCACCGGGAAAGCCGATGACGAACGTACGCCCACGATGGGCATGGATGTACGGCGACGAGTGGCGGAACCACGCAACGTGTTGCTCATTGTCGCTCAAGGGGGCCTTTGACATCACTCACATCTTTCCGTACAGGTACTTAGACGTGAAAGTTAAGCTACTACAGTACCGCAAGGCAAGGGCTTTGTACTTGAGGAACCTCTGATTAAGTCTGAACGAAGTAGGTGGTGCTTCAGAATGTTCAGATTTGAGGCGCAAAGCGCACGTAATAGCGAGCTATTGCGAAGCTTTGCAACGAAAAAGCTGGATATTCTGGGCGCCAGATACGAGTTCATGATTTGATCAGAGGTTCCTTAATTATCTACACAGGTCTCGGCAATCAGGCGTGAGATCAGCTCGGTTCCGTCACGAACCTGGGCCAGTTCGATGTACTCGTCGGGCTGGTGGGCCTGGTTGATTCCGCCCGGCCCGAGGACGACGGTGTCCAGCCCGAGCTGCTGCAGGAACGGCCCCTCGGTCCCGAAAGCGACGGTGGTGGCGGCCTGTCCGGTCAACCCTTCGACCAGCTGCACCATCGGGCTGTCGGGGGCAGTTTCCATGCCCGGCAGGGCCGGGAAGAGTGATTCGACCTCGAGCCGCAGGCCGCTGTCGGCGAGACGGGTCGCGAGCCGTTCGCGCAGTTCGTCGTGCAGGGCCTCGAGGTCCATGCCCGGCAGGGGGCGCAGGTCGATGCGCAACTCGCATTCGCCACAGATGCGGTTGGGGTTGTCTCCACCGTGAATATGGCCGAGGTTGAGTGTCGGCCCGGGCACCTCGAACGCGGGATTGTTCCAGCGTGACTCGAGTTCCTGCCGCCAGGTCATCAGTTCGCTGATGACGCGGTGCATGCCGTCGATGGCGTTGTTGCCCAGGGACGGGTTGCTCGAGTGTCCGGCGCGCCCGACCAGGCGGATGCCTTCCATCATGATGCCCTTGTGCATGCGCACCGGGGTCAGGCCGGTCGGTTCGCCGATCAGCGCCAGGCTGGCGTGAGGACGCCCGGCCTCGCTCAGGGCGCGGGCCCCGGACATCCCGCTCTCCTCGTCGGCGGTGGCCAGCAGCACCAGTGGCTGGCGTAGCTTGCTGGCGCGGAAGCGCTCCGCCGCGGTCAGGGCGACGGCAAAAAAGCCCTTCATGTCGGTGGTACCAAGACCGAACAGCCGATCGTCCCGGTGTTCCATCAGGAACGGGTCTGTCTGCCAGCGGTTGGTGTCGTAGGGGACGGTATCGGTGTGGCCGGAGAGAACCAGGCCGCCGGGCCCTTCACCCAGGGTCG
>QNFN01000077.1 GCA_003645555.1 Gammaproteobacteria bacterium
TTATTTCCGGACGACGGACGTGACGGGTGCGTGCGATCTGCCGGAGGGCATCGAGATGGTGATGCCGGGTGACAACGTGAAGATGACGGTGTCGCTGATTGCGCCGATTGCGATGGAAGAGGGTCTGCGTTTCGCGATTCGCGAAGGCGGCCGCACCGTCGGGGCCGGCGTCGTCGCCAAAATACTGGAGTGATGTAAACGCCATGTCGAATCAGAGCATCCGCATCCGGCTGAAGGCGTTCGATCATCGCCTGATCGACCAGTCGGCGAGGGAGATCGTCGAGACCGCCAAGCGCACCGGCGCTGTGGTCCGTGGTCCGATTCCGTTGCCGACCAAGAAGGAGCGGTTCACCGTCCTGATCTCGCCGCACGTCAACAAGGACGCGCGCGACCAGTACGAGATCCGTACCCACAAGCGACTGATGGATATCGTCAATCCCACCGACAAGACGGTCGACGCGCTGATGAAGCTCGACCTTGCTGCCGGGGTCGACGTCGAAATCAAGCTGGGCTGAGGCCCGGCACGAGATCCCGGGCGGCAGGTGCCGCCGGGGAGGTCCGCACCGGTCAACTGAAATCGGTGCGAGTAACGAGGTAAGAACAATGGCGATAGGTATTGTCGGGCAGAAGCGCGGCATGATGCGCGTGTTTACCGATGACGGCGCCTCTGTGCCAGTCACGGTGATCGAGGCGACGCCGAACAGCGTCACCCAGCTCCGGACTCAGGAGCAAGACGGCTACCGTGCCTTGCAGGTCACGGTCGGGTCGCGTCGCGCATCGCTGGTCAACAAGCCGCAGGCCGGACTGTTTGCCAAGACCGGTGTGCCGGCGGGCGAGGGCCTGTGGGAATTCCGCCTTGCCGACGGCGAGGGTGAGGATTTCGAAGTCGGTGGCCAGATCAAGGTCGACATCTTCGCCGCAGGCGAGAAGGTTGATGTGATCGGGACGAGCATCGGCAAGGGCTTCGCCGGCGTGGTCAAGCGCCACCACTTCCACATGCAGGACGCCACTCACGGCAACTCGTTGTCGCACCGCGCGCCAGGTTCCATCGGTCAGAACCAGACGCCCGGACGGGTATTCAAGGGCAAGAAAATGGCTGGGCACATGGGCAACGTGCGACGCACGTCCCAGGGTCTCGAGGTGGTACGCGTCGATGTCGAGCGCGGCCTGTTGTTGATCAAGGGTGCGGTTCCGGGGGCGCGCGGTGGGCGTGTCATCGTGCGACCGAGCACCAAGGCGCGTTCGTGAGGTTGGCGCGATGGAATTGAACGTCATCAACGCAGAGAACCAGGCCGGCGGCGCGATCGAGGTCTCGGATGAGACTTTCGCGGCCGACTTCAACGAGGCCCTGATCCATCAGGTCGTCACCGCCTATCTGGCGCAGGCGCGGGCTGGGACCAAGGCGAACAAGAATCGCAGCGCGGTGCGCGGCGGCGGTGCCAAGCCGTTCGCCCAGAAAGGCACCGGGCGGGCGCGAGCCGGTACCATCCGCAGCCCGTTGTGGCGTAGCGGCGGTGTCACCTTCGCCGCCCAGCCACGCGACTATGGGCAGAAGCTCAATCGCAAGATGTACCGGGCCGCATTGCGCTCGATTCTTGCCGAGCTGGTGCGCCAGGACCGACTGGTCACCATCGATGCCTTCGAGATGCCCGATCACAAGACCCGGCATCTGTCGCAGCGACTGAAGACTCTCGGCCTGGACGATGTACTGATCGTTACCGAGGAAGTTACCGATAACCTCTATCTTGCCGCGCGCAACCTGCACCGCGTCGATGTCCGTGACGTCAACGGCATCGATCCGGTGAGCCTGGTGGGCTTCGAAAAGGTGCTGGTGACCCAGGGCGCGCTCAAGCGTATCGAGGAGATGCTGGCATGAACCAGGAACGGCTGATGAAGGTGCTGGTCGGTGCGCACATCACCGAGAAGAGCACGCTGGCCGCCGATGCGGCACGCCAGTTCGTGTTCAAGGTACTGCCGAATGCGACCAAGCCCGAGGTCAAGCGCGCCGTCGAGAAACTGTTCGAGGTCGAGGTCGAGCGCGTGCAGATGGTCAATGTCAAGGGCAAGAGCAAGCGCTCCGGGCGCACGCTCGGCAAGCGTTCGGATTTCAATAAGGCCTACGTGCGGTTGAAGCCGGGCCACGACATCAACTTCGCCGGCGCCGAGTGACGCAGGCGGGACGTTGGATACAGGGGTGAAACATGGCAGTTGTTAAGCGCAAACCGACCTCGCCAGGCTCGCGCTTCGTCGTCAAGGTGGTCAATGCCGAGTTGCATCGGGGCAAGCCCTATGCACCGCTTCTCGCCACCAAGAACAGGAACGGCGGACGCAACAATCAGGGTCGCATCACCACCCGGCATCAGGGTGGCGGGCATAAGCAGCGCTATCGCGTGATCGACTTCAAGCGTAACAAGGACGGCATTCCGGCACGGGTCGAACGTCTCGAGTACGATCCGAACCGCAGCGCGAATATCGCCCTGCTGCTGTACGCCGACGGCGAGCGTCGCTATACCATCGCGCCCAAGGGCGTGCACGCTGGCGACACGCTGCAGTCAGGGCCATCGGCGCCAATCAAGCCGGGCAACTGCCTGCCGCTGCGCAACATTCCGGTCGGGACCACGGTGCATTGCATCGAGATGCGTCCGGGCAAGGGCGCGCAGATGATTCGCTCGGCCGGGGCCTCGGCCCAGCTGGTCGCACGCGAGGGGGTCTACGCCACGCTGCGCCTGCGTTCCGGGGAGATGCGCAAGATTCTCGCCGAGTGCAAGGCAACTATCGGCGAGGTGGGCAACAGCGAACATAACCTGCGTTCAATCGGTAAGGCCGGTGCCACTCGCTGGCGCGGCGTGCGTCCGACGGTGCGCGGCGTAGTCATGAACCCGGTCGACCACCCGCATGGTGGCGGCGAGGGACGTACTTCGGGCGGGCGTCACCCGTGCACGCCTTGGGGCGTGCCCACCAAGGGTCACCGCACGCGGAGCAACAAGCGCACCGACAAGATGATCGTGCGCCGTCGCAATCGCAAGTAAAGACACAGAGGGTCCAGAACAGTGCCACGGTCATTAAGAAAAGGTCCCTTCATCGACCTGCACCTCCAGCAAAAGGTGGCGCAGGCGGTTGCCGAGAACAGTAAACGGCCGATCAAGACCTGGTCGCGCCGGTCGACGGTCACGCCGGACATGGTTGGTCTGACGATAGCGATCCACAACGGTCGTCAGCACGTGCCGATCCTGGTCTCTGAAGACATGGTCGGGCACAAGCTCGGCGAGTTCGCTGCGACCCGCACCTTCCGCGGTCACGTGGCCGACAAGAAGGCACGGCGCTGAGGAACAAGGCAATGCAGGCAATGGCAAAAATGCGGTACGCGAAGATTTCGGCGCAGAAGGTGCGCCTGGTCGCTGACCAGGTTCGTGGTATGCCGGCGGAACAGGCGCTGAACCTGTTGCGCTTCAGCACCAAGAAGGCTGCCGGGTTGATGCGCAAGGTACTCGAGTCGGCGATCGCCAATGCCGAGCACAACGAGGGTGCTGATATCGACGAACTCAAGATCGCGACCGTGATGGTCGACGAGGGCCCCACGGCGAAGCGCATGCGGCCGCGGGCCAAGGGACGTGGTAACCAGATTCTGAAACGGACCAGTCACCTGACGGTGACGGTCAGCGACTGAGCGACGAGGATTCGTAATGGGCCAGAAAGTACACCCGATCGGCATTCGTCTCGGCATCGTCAAGGACTGGACGTCCAAGTGGTATGCCGACTCCAGCCAGTTCGCCGACCTCCTGAACAACGACCTGAAGGTGCGTGACTACCTGAAGAAGAAGCTGGCTTCAGCTTCGGTCAGCCGGATCACCATCGACCGGCCGGCAAAGAATGCGGTGATCACGATTCACACCGCTCGTCCGGGTATCGTCATCGGCAAAAAGGGTGCCGACATTGAGGTGCTGCGCAAGGAACTGGCCAGCCTGATGGGTATCCCGGTGCACATCAACGTCGCCGAGATCCGCAAGCCGGAGCTCGACGCCCAGCTGGTGGCCGAAGGCATCGCCCAGCAGCTGGAGCGGCGCATCATGTTCCGCCGGGCGATGAAACGCGCCGTTGGCAACTCGATGCGACTCGGTGCCCAGGGCATCAAGGTGATGGTTGGCGGGCGCCTCAACGGTGCCGAGATCTCACGTTCGGAATGGTATCGCGAGGGCCGAGTGCCGTTGCACACGCTACGCGCCGATGTCGACTACGGCATGGCCGAAGCACGCACCACCTATGGCGTGATCGGCGTCAAGGTATGGATTTTCAAGGGCGAGGTCTTCGAAGAGAACGAAGCCGCGCCAGAAGCCGCGACCAAGGGCGCGGCGGCGAACTGAACGGGGGAGATGGGACATGCTTCAGCCGAAGCGCACCAAATATCGCCAGCAGCAGAAAGGCCGTAACCGGGGGCTGGCCCAGGTCGGCAACCGCGTCAGCTTTGGCGAGTTCGGGCTGCGGTCGACGGGCCGCGGGCGGATCACTGCGCGCCAGATCGAGGCCGCTCGTCGTGCCATCACCCGCCACGTCAAACGCGGCGGCAAGATCTGGATTCGCATCTTTCCGGACAAGCCGATCAGCAAGAAGCCCCTCGAAGTACGCATGGGCAAGGGCAAGGGCGGAGTCGAATACTGGGTCGCGCAGATCCAGCCCGGACGCATGCTCTACGAGATCGAGGGGGTCTCCGAGCCGATCGCCCGCGAGGCCTTCCGTCTCGCCTCGGCCAAGCTGCCGGTGGGCACCAGCTTTGTTACCCGGACGGTGATGTGATGAACGCGAGCGAGCTGCGCGACAAGAACGTCGCAGACCTGAACAGCGAACTGCACGAGCTCCTGCGCGAGCAGTTCAACCTGCGTATGCAGCAGGCGACCGGCCAGCTGGCCAAGCCGCACCTGGTCAAGCAGGTCCGGCGCAACATCGCGCGGATCAAGACCGTGCTGAACGAGAAGGACGGTAGCGCATCATGAGCGAGACCAGTAGCAACCCCCGCGTTCTGACCGGGCGCGTGGTCAGCGACAAGATGAACCAGACCGTGACCGTACTGGTCGAGCGGCGGGTACGTCATCCGCTGTACGGCAAGATTATCCGTCGATCGACCAAGGTGCATGCCCACGACGAAGAGAACAGCTGCCGCATCGGTGACACCGTGCGTGTACAGGAGTGCCGGCCGATCTCGAAATCCAAGTCCTGGCGGCTGGTCGAGATCCTTGAGCGCGCCGAGCAGGAAGCCTGAGGCTTTCCGGGACACGATTGTGATTACTGAACGAATGAACGGGTCACTACGATGATTCAGATGCAGACGACTCTGGGTGTGGCCGACAACAGCGGCGCCAAGAAGGTGATGTGTATCAAGGTGCTGGGCGGTTCACGTCGGCGCTACGCCGCTATCGGCGACATCATCAAGGTGTCCGTCAAGGAAGCGATACCGCGCGGCAAGGTGAAGAAGGGCGAGGTTTACGATGCCGTCGTCGTACGTACCCGCAAGGGTGTACGTCGGCCGGATGGCTCCTTGATCCGCTTCGATGGTAACGCCGCGGTGCTGCTCAACAACCAGCTGCAACCGATCGGTACCCGCATCTTTGGCCCGGTAACGCGCGAACTGCGCGGCGAGAAGTTCATGAAGATCATCTCGCTGGCCCCTGAAGTGCTATGACGGAGTGCAGGCGATGAACAAGATTCGCACAGGTGATGACGTGATGGTGCTCACCGGTCGTGACAAGGGTCAACGTGGGTCGGTGGTACGCGTGCTCGATGATGAGCGCCTCATCGTCCAGGGCGTGAACATGGTAAAGCGCCACACCAAGCCGAACCCGATGCAGAACCTGCCAGGTGGCATCATCGAGAAAGAGGCGCCGATTCGCGTTTCCAACGTAGGGCTGTTCAATCCGGTCACCGGTCGCGCCGACCGGGTCGGGTTCCGCACCCTCGATGACGGTCGCAAGGTTCGTTATTTCAAGTCGAACGGCGAGATTCTAGATCTCTAACTGACGGGATAGCCACGATGGCCAGGTTAAAACAGTTTTATCGGGAAAAAGTGATCGCGCAGTTGATCGAGCAGTTCGGCTACAAGTCGAGCATGCAAGTGCCGCGCATCACCAAGATCACCCTGAACATGGGGTTGGGCGAGGCGCTCGTGGACAAGAAGGTCCTCGAACACGGCACCGGCGACATGACCAAGATCAGCGGCCAAAAGCCGATCATCACCTATGCTCGCAAGTCGGTCGCCGGCTTCAAGGTGCGCGAGGGATGGCCGATTGGCTGCAAGGTGACCCTGCGTAGCGAGCGCATGTACGAATTTCTCGATCGCCTGATCAATATCGCGATCCCGCGTATCCGTGACTTCCGTGGCCTTAGCCCGAAGTCCTTCGATGGCCGCGGCAACTTCAGCATGGGCGTCCGTGAGCAGATCATGTTCGCCGAGATCGACTACGACCGTATCGACGCGTTGCGCGGGATGGATATCACCATCACCACCGACGCCAGGACCGACGAGGAAGGACGCGCCCTGCTGGCCGCGTTCAACTTCCCGTTCCGTAACTGAGGAAGACCGATGGCCAAGCTCAGCATGATCGCCCGTGAGAACAAGCGTACCCGTACCGTGAAGAAGTACGCGGTCAAGCGCGCCGAACTCAAGAAGGTCATCAACGACCGCAGCGCCTCGTTCGAGCAGATCGATGCCGCAGTGATTGCGCTGCAGAAGATGCCGCGCGACGCCAGTCCGGCGCGTCAGCGCAACCGCTGCCGCATTACCGGACGGCCGCACGGCTTCTACCGCAAGTTTGGCCTGGGCCGCAACAAGCTGCGCGAGGCGGCAATGCGCGGCGACATCCCCGGCCTGGTTAAGGCGAGCTGGTAAGCGCGCCACCGCACGACTATTCAGAGGTTCAGACCGATGTCCATGACCGATCCAATCGCCGACCTGCTGACTCGCATCCGCAATGGTCAGGCTGCGTCCAAGGCCGAGGTGACGGCGCCTTCCTCCAAGCTCAAGGTGTCCATCACCAAAGTGCTCAAGGACGAGGGCTACATTAGTGACTATGCCGTGGGCGACGTCGCGGGCAAGGCGACCCTGACGGTGCGCCTGAAGTACCATGGTGGCCAGCCGGTGATCGATCAGATCAAGCGCGTCAGCCGACCGGGCCTGCGGGTCTATAAGGGTAATGGCGAAGTGCCACAGGTTCTCGAAGGCCTGGGTATCGCCATTGTTTCCACTTCCCAGGGGGTTATGACCGACCGGGCCGCGCGCAAAGCGGGCCAGGGCGGCGAAATCCTCTGCTACGTCTCCTGACACGAGGAACGCAGTCATGTCCCGAGTAGGCAAGGCACCTGTCGATATCCCGTCTGGCGTCGAGGTGACGCTGAGCGACGTCGACATCCGGGTCAAGGGACCGAAGGGCACGTTGCAGCAGTCGCTGCACGGGGCCGTCGAGGTTGTGCGCGAAGAGAATCAGCTGAGTGTGCGCCCGGTGGCGGGCCACCCCGCCGCCAAGGCGATGTACGGCACCATGCGCGCGCTGCTCGGCAACATGATGACCGGAGTCAGCAGTGGCTTCGAGAAAAAGCTCGACCTGGTTGGCGTCGGCTACCGTGCCCAGGCGCAGGGCAACGTACTCAACCTGACCCTCGGCTTCTCGCATCCGGTGGCGCACAAACTGGCCGAGGGCATCACCGTCGAGACGCCGAGCCAGACCGAGGTCGTGGTCAAGGGTATCGACAAGCAGAA
>QNFN01000078.1 GCA_003645555.1 Gammaproteobacteria bacterium
AAATGCTCATTTACTCCAGTAAACTGCGCTTTGTCGGCCCACTTTTCCTTGTCTCGCGCTCATCTGAGCGAATTTCAACAGCCTGTTAGCGAATCCGTCGCAACGCGAGCATGGCGACGGCCAGGAACAGCAATGATGGCAGGGTGGCGCTGAGTATCGGGTTGATATCGAAAGCGTAACCGGCCTGGCTGAACAGGCGGGTCACGAGGTGAAAGAGCAGGCCGACGACGATACCGACGACCAGGCGCCTGCCGAGCGGCGAACTGCGTGCCGAACCGAAAGCGAAGGGCAGAGCGACCAGCAGCATCACCAGGCCCTGCAATGGTGCCGTCAGCTTGCTCCAGAACGCCTGCCGGTATCGGCGCGGGTCCTCGCCCAGTGACTCGAGGTAGGTGACGTAACGATGCAGCGCACTTGCGGTCAGGTTGCGTGACTTCAGCATCACCACCTGCACCAGTGCCGGATCGAGCAGCGTCGCGCGTTCGATCTCCGCGGCCGTCTCGGTGACGATACCATCGGCCGTCAACCGGCTGCGAGTCGCCTGGTGCAGCGTCCAGGTTCCATCGGCAAAGGTGGCACGTTCGGCACGGGCCGACTCGGTCAGCCGGCGCTGTTCGTCAAAGGCGTAGACGGCCACGTTGACCAGCCTGCCATCAGGGTAGACGTAGCCGATGTGGACAAAATCACGGCCATCGCGCAGCCAGACTCCCGGATGAATGCGTGCGGCGCTGACGTCGCGCTGCGCGGTAGTACGCAAATTGGTCGCATAGGTTTCCGACCAGGGCGCGATGAATTCACTGAGCAGTGCTGCCGCGACGACCAGCACCAACCCGGCCTTGGCCACACCCCAGGCGATCCGCGAAATCGACACCCCGGCCGCACGGATCGCCACCAACTCGCTGCGCGCGGCCATGCCACCGAGACCGAGCAAACAACCGATCAGTGCCCCGGTTGGCAGCACCTCCATGACCCGGCGCGGCAGGGTCATGGCGACGTAGGCGAAGGCATCACCGAGACTGTAGGTGTAGCGCCCGATGTCCTCGAGTTCGATGATCAACCCGAAAAAGGCATCCAGAGCCGCCAGCGCCACCACTGCGAGTAACGACGCCTTCAGCACCTCCGTGGCCAGGTAACGGTCGAGAGTCCGCATGGACTTCACGCCTGCCCGGCCCGTGCCCAGGGCCACCAGGAGAGACCGAGCTGACGCCGCAGCAGCCACCAGGCCAGCAGCAACGGCAGCAGGTGCGCCCACCACAGACCAAGCCACGGCGCGAGCTTGCCGGAACCGATCATGGTGCGGCCGGCGCCGAGCAGATTGACATAAACGATGTAGACGAGCAGCGCCAGCAACAGCCGCGCGTAACGCCCCTGGCGCGGCTGGCTGTGACTGATCGGCACCGCCAGCAGGGCCAGCACCAGTACCGAGACCGGCAGTGCGATGCGCCAGTGCAACTCCGCCTGGTGCTTCGGTTCGTCGGAGGTCAGCAACACGCTGGTCGGCAACGCATCGGCCTTGCGGACGGTCCCCGCCTTGAGATCCGGCAGGCGCAGTTGATAGCGACCGAACTCGAACACCCGGTAGTCACCACGACCGGGGGTCCCGTCGTATCGAGTGCCGTCGTCGAGAATCAGGTCGCGGCGGCCAATCCCGGGGTCGAATTCGAAATGCGCCCGTTCGGCATTGATGACGACAGTGCCATCGGGGCGGTGCAACTGGGCGAAAATGCCACGCATGCCGCCGTCCTCCTCTACCTCCTGGACGTGGTAGACCACATCGTCACCGATCTCGCTGAACTTGCCGGAGACAATGGCACTGACCAGGGCACGGCTTCTTGCCTGCACCAGCACCTCGTCGGCAAGATCCGCAGTCGATGGCCCCACCTGCCAGGCCAGCAGCGCCGTCAGCGCCGCCACCGGCAGCGCCGCCAACAACACCGCGCGTAGCAACTGAGCCGGGCCGTAGCCGCAGGCCGCCAGCGCCACCATCTCGCTGTCGCTGTACATGCGACCGAGACCGAGCAGCAGCGACAGGTAGAACGCCGCCGGCAGCAACAGCACCAACACCGAGGCCATCTTGAGTATCAGCAGGGAGAGCAGCAGGTCACCGGCCAGGCGCCCCTCGGCTATCTCTGCCAGGTAGCGTGCCAACTGGTTGCTGAGATAAACCAGGATCAGGATCGCGCTGACCGCCGCCAGCAGGCGGTAGCTCTCGGCGACAATATGGCGGCTCAGCAGTTTCGGCATGGCTCAGCTCGGACGGACTGCACGGACTGGCCAGTGGCGGCGATTCCGTTAGCGTCTGTTGAAATCAACAGCCTGCTAGAATTGGACGATCGACATGGCCCGGTGGCGCCGTAGCCTACGCCACCCGGAGAGTGAGCGACAGCCGCCACCTTACAGCAGGAGTATGCATGAAATTCGCACCCAAGAGCGGTCCTGCCCAAACCCTGCGCAGCGGCTGCGCGGTGGTCGCCGTACATGAGCCACGCAGCCTCTCCGCGGCCGCTTCCCAGATCGACCAGGTCTCCGCTGGCCACCTGTCGCGACTGCTGCGCCGTGGTGATGCCAGCGGCAAGCCTGGCAAGGCGGTAATGCTTCACGGTGTGCCCGGAATCGACACCGAGCGCGTGTTACTGGTCGGCTGCGGCCCCAAGCGCAGCATCACCGAATCGAACTACCGCAAGGCGCTTACGGCCATGGCCGAGGCACTCGAGGGCTGCGGTGCGCGTGACGCCACCTGCCACCTGACTGAGCTCCCGGTTAATGATCGCGACAGCGCATGGAATTTACGCACGGCGGTCGAGTGCGTCAGCGCCGCGCGTTATCGTTTCGACCAACTCAAAAGTGACCCAAAGCAGACCGCGCCACGACTGACGACGCTGTGGCTCGCGATCAAGAGCCGACGCGGCTCAGCGGCGGCCGAGCGTGCCATCGCCACCGGCCAGGCCATCGCCACCGGTGTAAGCCTGGCCCGTGACCTCGGCAACCTGCCGGGCAACGTCTGCACGCCGAGCCACCTTGCCAATACCGCGCGGGCCCTGAAAAAAGGCCGCCGCAACGTCAAGGTGACTGTGCTCGAACAGGCCGATATGGAGAAACTCGGCATGGGGTCGCTGCTGTCGGTCGCCCGCGGCAGCCGCGAGCCACCGAAGCTGATCACCATCGAATACCGCGGCGCCAGCAAAGACAAGGCACCGCACGTCCTCGTCGGCAAGGGCATAACCTTCGACTCCGGTGGCATCAGCATCAAGCCGTCGCCGGCAATGGACGAGATGAAGTACGACATGTGCGGCGCGGCCAGTGTCCTCGGGGCACTGAGTGCCTGCATCGAGCTGCGCCTGCCACTCAACATCGTCGGCATCGTGCCAAGCTGCGAGAACCTGCCCGACGGCGCCGCCAACAAGCCGGGCGACATCGTCACCAGCCTTTCGGGGCAGACCATTGAGATACTCAACACCGACGCCGAGGGACGGTTGATCCTGTGCGACGCCCTGACCTACGCCGAGCGCTATGCACCGCAGGCGGTGATCGACATCGCCACGTTGACCGGGGCCTGCGTCATCGCCCTTGGCGGCCAGGCCGCCGGCCTGCTCGGCAACCATGACGGGCTGGTCGGGCAACTGCTCAGTGCCGGCACCGCCAGCGGCGACCGCGCCTGGCAGCTGCCGTTGTGGGAGGAGTACCAGGACCAGTTAAAGAGCAACTTCGCCGACATGGCCAACATCGGCGGCCGCGAGGCCGGCACCATCACCGCCGCCTGTTTCCTCGCCCGTTTCACCAAAAAACTGCGCTGGGCGCACCTCGACATTGCCGGCGTGGCCTGGCGCGGCGGCCATCACAAGGGCGCCACCGGGCGACCGGTGCCGCTGCTGGTCCAGTACCTGCTCGACCGCGCCGGCGTGTAGGGGCAAACCACCGTGACCCAGGTCGACTTCTACGTCGTCGAGAGTCGTGGCAACGACCGCCTTGGCGTCGCCTGCCGGCTGGCACAAAAGGCCTACGCTGCCGGCCGGCAAGTGCACATCCATGCCGCCGATGCCAACCAGGCCCGGCGCATCGACACCCTGCTCTGGACCTTTCGCCAGGGCAGCTTCATCCCGCATGCGCTTGCCGGTACGCCCGAGGCCGCTGCCGCGCCGCTGGTGATCGACCACGCCGGCGAGCCTGACGAACCCTACCAACTGCTGTTCAATCTGGCCGCCGATGTGCCGTCATACTTCAGCCGCTTTGAGCGGGTCATCGAGATAATCGGTACCGAACCGAGCGAAATCCAGACTGGGCGAACACGCTACCGCTTCTACCGCGACCGCGGCTATCCGCTAACCAACACCAAGGTGTGAGGTACACGATGGGCCGATTTCCCGACGACCAGGATCCTTACGACATTCCCCTGCAGCCCGAGGCCTATGACGCCGTGGCCGAAGGGGAGGACGATGACGAACTCGGCTACGACGATACCCGGGTGCCGGTCCTGGACGACATCGTCACCCCCGGGCCGGGTATCACCCCGCTCGAAACCATCCCACCGCTTGAGCTCCCACAGACCGAGCGGCTGCACGGTCTGGTTCACGAGGCCGTCAATCTGGCCCTCGACGATGCCCTTGACGACGTCCTCGACACGCTGCGTGGTGAACTCCACGCTCGCCTGCGCGAGCACCTTGATGAACGACTGCCGCAGCTGATCGCCGAGGTGCTGCGCGATACCAAAGACGGCTGAGCCGACCCCACCGACCCTCTCCACGCCTCGGGTATAATGCCCGGCTTGCCTCGGCCACCGGGCCGCTGGCCTCTCCCATCATTTCGACGGCGGACGACATGGACAAGACCTACGACCCGCAGGCGATCGAGCAATCGTGGTACGCCACCTGGGAAAAGAACGGCTGGTTCGAACCCCAGGGTGAAGGTACGCCCTACTGCATCATGATCCCGCCGCCCAATGTCACCGGCACCCTGCATATGGGGCACGGTTTCAACAACACGGTGATGGATTCCCTGGTGCGCTTCCACCGCATGCAGGGACGCGACACCCTGTGGCAGCCTGGGACCGACCACGCCGGCATCGCCACCCAGATGGTCGT
Source organism: Gammaproteobacteria bacterium (assembly GCA_003645555.1). GTDB lineage: Bacteria > Pseudomonadota > Gammaproteobacteria > QNFN01 > QNFN01 > QNFN01. Next base: position 5,079 of record QNFN01000078.1, read on the forward strand.
CGAACGCCAGCTCGAGGCCGAAGGCAAGACCCGCCACGATCTCGGTCGTGAAGCCTTTATCGAGCGGGTCTGGGACTGGAAGGCGCACTCCGGCGGTTCCATCACCCGCCAGCTGAGGCGCATGGGTGCCTCGCTCGATTGGGACCACGAGCGTTTCACCATGGACGAGGGGCTGTCGAAGGCGGTCACCGATGTGTTCGTCCGGCTGCACGACGCCGGCCTGATCTACCGCGGCAAGCGGCTGGTCAACTGGGACCCGGTACTGCACACCGCCGTGTCAGATCTCGAGGTGGTCAGCCAGGAGGAGAGCGGCCACCTGTGGCACATGCGCTACCCGCGTAGCGACGGCAAAGGCTTCATCGTCGTCGCCACCACCCGTCCCGAAACCATGCTCGGTGACACCGCCGTCGCCGTTCACCCGGACGACGAACGCTACACCGACCTGATCGGCCAGACCGTCGAGTTGCCGCTGACCGGACGCACCATCCCGGTGATCGCCGACGACTACGTCGATCCGGCGTTCGGCACCGGCTGCGTCAAGATCACTCCGGCCCACGATTTCAACGACTACGCCATTGGCCAGCGTCACGACCTGCCGCTGATCAACATCCTGACCATCGACGCCAAGATCAATGACGCGGCACCGGAGAAGTACCGTGGCCTCGACCGCTACGACGCACGCAAGGCGGTGGTCGCCGACCTCGAGGCGGAGGGACTGCTGGAGAAGATCGACCCCCACAAGCTGATGGTGCCCCGCGGCGACCGCTCGCACAGCGTCATCGAACCGTTCCTGACTGACCAGTGGTTCGTTGACCTGACCCGCGAGGCCCAGGACGACGGTCGGCCTGGCGGCCTGGCGGCAATCACCCGGCCGGCGCTCGAAACGGTGGCCGATGGCTCGATCCGCTTCATTCCCGGCAACTGGGTCAATACCTACAACCAGTGGCTGGAGAACATCCAGGACTGGTGCATCAGCCGCCAGATCTGGTGGGGCCACCGCATCCCGGCCTGGTACGACGACGCCGGCAACATCTACGTTGCCGAGAACGAGACCGCTGTGCGCGCGAAATACCACCTCGCCGACGACCTGTCGCTGCGCCAGGATGACGACGTTCTCGACACCTGGTTCAGCTCGGCTCTGTGGCCCTTCTCCACTCTCGGCTGGCCCGACGAAACCACGCGCCTGAAGAACTTCTACCCGACCAGCCTGCTGGTGACCGGCTTCGACATCATCTTCTTCTGGGTTGCCCGGATGATCATGATGGGGCTCTACTTCGAAAAGGAAGTGCCGTTCCACGAGGTCTATATCCACGGCCTGGTACGCGATGCCCACGGCCAGAAGATGTCGAAGTCGAAAGGCAACGTGCTCGACCCGATCGACCTGATCGACGGCATCGATCTCGACGCCCTGGTCGAAAAACGGACCCGCGGCATGATGCAGCCACAGATGCGCGCCAAGATCGAGAAGGCAACGCGCAAGGAGTTTCCGGACGGCATTCCGGCCTTCGGCACCGATGCGTTGCGCTTCACCTTCGCCGCCCTCGCCTCGCCGGGCCGTGACATCAACTTCGACCTCGGCCGCACCGAGGGCTATCGCAACTTCTGCAACAAGCTGTGGAATGCGGCCCGTTTTGTACTGATGCACACCGAGGACCAGGACTGCGGCGACTCGGGTGGCGCACTCGAACTTTCATCTGCCGATCGCTGGATCATTTCGCGTTTCCAGCACACCATCGAGCGCGTCACCGAGCAGTTTGGTGACTACCGCCTCGACCTGGTGGCCCAGACACTCTACGAGTTCACCTGGAACCAGTACTGCGACTGGTATCTCGAACTGGCCAAGCCGCTGCTGCAGTCGGAGACGGCGAACGCCGCGGCCAAGCGCGGCACCCGCCACACCCTGGTTACTGTGCTCGAGGCGCTGCTGCGCCTGGCCCACCCGGTGATACCTTTCATCACCGAGACCATCTGGCAACAGGTGGCCCCGCTGGCCGGCAAAAGCGGGCCGACCATCATGCTGCAGCCCTACCCCGAAACGGAGATACGCCGTGTCGACGCCCACGCCGAAACGGAGCTCGAGTGGCTGATGGCCTGCGTGCTCGGTGTGCGCCAGATCCGCAGCGGCATGGATATCGCCCCGGGCAAGGCCCTGCCACTGCTGCTCCAGAACGCCAGTGACACCGACCGCGCGCGAATCGCACAGCATGGTGAAATACTGACCGCACTGGGGCGGCTGGAGTCGCTGACCGTACTTGCCGATGGTGAAGAGGCGCCCGAAGCAGCGACCAGCCTGGTCGGTGACATGCGCCTGCTGATTCCGCTCGCCGGCCTGATCGACACGGCCGCCGAGCTGGCCCGGCTGGACAAGGAGATCGCCAGGCTCGAGGAGACCATCGGCCGCGGCCGCACCAAGCTGGACAACGCCCAGTTCGTCAGCAAGGCACCGGCAGCGGTGGTCGACAAGGAACGAACCAAGATCGCCGAAGCGGAAAGTGCCCTCGACCAGTTAAGCGAACAGCGCAAAAAGATCGCCGCGCTCTAAGGAACCTCTGATTAATTCTGGACGAAGTAGATGGTGCTTCAGAATGTTCAGATTTGAGGCGCAAAGCGCACGTAATAGCGAGCTATTGCGAAGCTTGGCAACGAAAAAGC
>QNFN01000079.1 GCA_003645555.1 Gammaproteobacteria bacterium
ATTTCCCGATGAACCCGACGGACAAGGAAAACTGGATCGCCAAACCCGAAGTCCGCAACGCCAACCGCACCCTGATCCCGCTGGTTGCCAACTCACCGTGGAGCCAGGCGCTCGGCCCGACCCACCTGGCGTGGATGCAGCAGCAGGAGGCGCCGGAGCATTGGCCGCAGGCGACGCCGCCCGATCTCTGGTTCGTCTACCGGACCAACCCGGCCATCTCATTCTGGGACACCGAGCAGATCACTGCGGTGATGGCCCGTTTCCCGTTCACCGTCTGCTTCGCGCTGACCCGTGACGAGACCAACCACTTTGCCGATATCCTGCTGCCGGACTGCACCGATCTTGAAGGGTTGCAGCTGATCCGCGTTGGCGGTACCAAGTTCATCGAGCAGTTTTGGGACTATCAGGGCTTCGCCCTCCGGCAACCGGTAGTCGAGGGTCAGGGCGAAGCGCGCGACTTCACCTGGATCGCCACCGAGCTGGCACGCCGCAGCGGCGTGCTCGACAAATACAACAAAGCGATTAACCGCGGTGCCGCCGGCGTGTCACTGAAGGGTAAGAACTACGACTTCTCTCTCGATCCTGACGTGACCCACAGCGTCGAGGCCATCTGGGACGCGACCTGCAAAGCCGCGAGCGCCGAGATCACCGATGGCGCCGAGGCGCAGGGCCTCGACTGGTACAAGGAGCAGGGCTTCCGACTCGCCGAGTTCCCGCGCCTCAAATGGTACCTCTACGCCGAGATCGAGAAGCAGAACCTGCGCTTCGAGATGCCCTACCAGGAGCGGCTGATGCGCGTCGGCAAGGAACTCGGTCGGCGCCTGCATGAGCACGGCATCAGCTGGTGGGACGAGCAGCTTGAGGAATACGACCCGCTGCCCGAGTACAAGAACTACCCAGAAGTGTGGGAGCGGGCGCTGGAGCGCAACTTTGACGTCGACATCCGTGACTTCCCGTTCTGGGCCGTCACCACGCGCAGCATGCAGTACGCCTGGGGCAGCAATGCTGGCATCCAGATGATGCGCGAGGTGGCCGAGAACATCAGCGGACACAACGGCATGGTGCTCAACAGCGGCAAGGCGGATGAACTGGGGCTCGCCGATGGCGACCTGGTCGAGATCCGCTCGCCGCTCAACGTCACCCGCGGCCGCGTGGTCACGCGCCAGGGCATCCGCCCCGATACCGTGCTGATGATCGGCCAGTTCGAACACTGGGCGACGCCGTTCGCCAAGGACCTGGAACTGCCGAGCCTGAACAAGCTGGTGCCGATGCTGCTCGACCTGACCGACTCGACCGGCTCGGGCTCCGACCTGACGCGGGTCAGCATCACGCGGATCGAGGGCAACCGATGACCCGCTACGTCATGGTCGCCGACCTCGAACGCTGCGTCGGCTGTCAGACCTGCACCGCCGCCTGCAAGCACACCAATGCCACCGCGCCCGGAGTGCAGTGGCGCAAGGTGCTCGACATGGAAGTCGGCACCTACCCAGACGTGCGCCGCGCCTTTGTCCCGGTCGGCTGCATGCACTGCGCCGACCCACCGTGCATGCATGTCTGCCCGTCGAACGCGACCAAGCAGCGTGCAGACGGGCTGGTCACCATCGACTACGACCTGTGCATTGGCTGCACCTACTGCGCCGTCGCCTGCCCCTACCAGGCACGCTACATGATCGAGAAGCCGAACCAGGCCTACACCAAGGGCCGCATGCGCCATGAACTGCAGCGCGAGGAATCCGAGCGGCGCGGCGTCGCGCAGAAGTGCACCTTCTGCGTCGACCGCATCGACTACGGTCTCGCCAACGGTCTGACCCCCGGTATCGATCCGGCGGCGACCCCGGCCTGCGTCAACGCCTGCATCGCCAGCGCTCTGCAGTTCGGCGACATCGAGGACCCGCAGAGCAACGTCAGTCAGCTGCTGGCCAGTCACAAGCACTTTCGGATGCACGAGGAACTCGGCACCGAGCCCGGTTTCTACTACCTGTGGGAGGATCAATGAGCGTTGGTGGGAAACCGTGGCTGCAGACCCATTGGGACTGGCACGTCGCACTCAATTTCCTGACCGGTGGCAGTGGCAGCGGGTTGCTGCTGGTCGCCGTGCTCGGGGCCCTCGCCGGGCAGTCGCTGGCGGCGCCGACCTGGGTCGGACTGTTGCTGGTCGCCGGCGGCCTGGCACAAGTCTCGTTGCATCTCGGCCGGCCGCTACGGGGACTGAACGTGTTGCTCAACCCGCACACCTCATGGATGACGCGCGAGGCGATCGTCGCCGGACCGCTGCTCGCCCTTGCCGGTCTCGCGGCGCTGCTTGACTCGACTGTAATCGGCCTGCTCGTCGGCCTGCTTGCGGCGGCGTTCCTCTACTGCCAGGCACGAATCCTCAAGGAGGCACGCGGTATTCCCGCCTGGCGCGAACCACGCATTGTGCCGTTGGTTATCACCACCGGCCTGGCCGAGGGACTGGCGCTCTACCTGCTGATTGCTGTGGCCGCAGGCCGGAACGAAGCCCTGTTGCCGGTCGGCGTGGCACTGCTCGCCGCGCTGGTTGTGCGTTTCACGGCTTGGCGCCGTTATCGACAGGCGCTCCAGGGCCATGCCCCGCTGGCGGCCTTGGCCGTGCTCGACCGCGCCGAAGGGCCCTTTGCCGGCGCCGGGCATGTGGCACCGGTCCTGCTGCTGCTGGTCGCCGTCTGGGTACCCTCGGCACAGGGCCCACTGGTGACCATGGCGGCACTGGCCGCACTGCTCGCCGGCTGGGGTGTAAAGTTCGCGATTGTCACCCGTGCCAGCTACAACCAGGGATTTGCCATCACCCACACCCCGGCCCGTGGCGCTGGAACCGGCGGTATCGGCGACCAGCCTGGCTGGTGAATTCACGCCTTGTCTGAAGCGGACGAACGACGCCAGGTTCAGGGAACCCGGCAAACTACAGAACAAAATAACGAGACGAGACAGGAGGAGGTATCGCCATGAGCGTTTCCACGAGCGCCAACACCCCGTTCCATTTCCAGCCCGAATTCGAGACCATGCCGCGCGACCGGCTGGCCGCGTTACAGCTCGAACGGTTGCAGAAGACCTTGGCCCACGCCTATGCCAACGTCGACCACTTTCGCCAACGCTTCGACGCTGCCGGGGTCAAGCCGGACGACCTGAAATCACTTGAAGACCTGGCGCGCTTCCCGCTCACCGTCAAAGACGACCTGCGCGCCCACTACCCGTTCAAGATGTTCGCCGTGCCACGCGACCAGGTGGTCCGCGTCCACGCCTCATCCGGCACAACCGGCAAACCGACCGTGGTCGGCTACACCCGGGAAGACATCGACACCTGGGCCAACCTGATGGCGCGCTCGATTGCCTGTGCCGGGGGCCGACCCGGCGACATACTGCATAACGCCTACGGTTACGGCCTGTTTACCGGCGGCCTCGGCGCCCACTACGGCGGCGAGCGGCTTGGCTGCACCGTGACACCCATGTCGGGTGGAAACACCGAAAAGCAGATCGTACTGCTGCAGGACTTCGGGGCCCGCGTGCTCTGCGCAACGCCCTCCTATGCCCTGAATATCGCCGAGATGGCCGAGGCCGAGGGTGTCGACCTGGCCGGCGGCCCACTGAAAGTCGGTGTATTTGGTGCTGAACCATGGTCCGAGGCAATGCGTGCCGAACTCGACCAGCGCCTCGGCATACGCGCAGTCGACATCTACGGCCTTTCGGAGATCATGGGTCCCGGCGTGGCCGCCGAATGCTGCGAGGAACGTGCCGGACTGCACGGCTGGGAAGACCACTTCCTGTTCGAGGTCATCGACCCGGACAGTGGCGAGCCACTGCCGCTGGGTGAGGCTGGCGAACTGGTCATCACCACGCTGACCAAGCAGGCACTGCCGATGATCCGCTACCGTACCCGTGACATCACCCGGCTCAGCACCGACCCGTGCGCCTGCGGTCGCAGCCACGTGCGCATCTTGCGCATCACCGGCCGCAACGATGACATGCTGATCATCCGTGGGGTCAACGTCTACCCGTCGCAGATCGAGGCGGTCATGGTCGGTTTCGAGGGCATCGCTCCCCACTACCAGCTGGTAGTAAAGCGCGAGGGCACCATGGACACCCTGGGCGCCGAGATCGAGGCGGCACCTGAGACTGCTGCTGCCGACTACGCTCGACTCGCCAGTGAGATCCGCCACCACATCAAGTCACTGATCGGCGTCACCTGTGCGGTTGAACTCAAGGCACCGGGTGAGGTACCGCGCTCGCAGGGCAAGGCGGTGCGTGTCCGCGATGAACGACCCAAGAGTTAGCCACCCACTATCTTGGATTTCAGGGCGCCTGCGGGCGCCCTGTTCTTTTGGGTTCCTCGCCTGTACGTCGTAACCTGATCCTGTCGACACAACCGGGCATCAGCAACCCAAGGAACCTCTGATTGAGTCTGGACGAAGTAGATTCGTTCTTCAGTGGGCGCAAGATACGCGCGCATGACTTGATCAGAGGTTCCCTAACGGAAACATGTGCTGACGAACCGACGGGGTACCCCTACCGTACCCATGCGGGCTTGATTCCTGGCCAACTGCGATGCCCGATAAGCCATATGGCTGGACAGCCCGTAACCGGTCAGCTTTCCGCCAATACACGATAAACAAAAAAAGAGGGCGGCCCGAAGGCCGCCCTCTGATCTGTTGGTGAGTCGAGCCTTACTTGGCTTCGATGATCACCGCGATCACGCGACGGTTGCGCTGGCGACCATCGCGGGTGCCGTTATCGGCCACCGGGCGGCTCTCACCGTAGCCCACCGTCTTCAGTCGACCGGCCGAGATATTCTTCTTGCTGGCCAGGTAATCGCTGATCGAGTTGGAGCGACGCTCTGACAGACTCTGGTTGTAGCTCTCCGGACCGGTGCTGTCGGTGTGACCCTCGATGGTCGCAACCGCATTCGAGTGCTTCTCCATGAAGGCTGCGACGTCACCCAGCGCGGCGTGGTAGGCCGGGCGAATCTGGGCGCTGTCGAAATCGAACTCGATCTTGATCTCCATGCGCTGCGGTGCCATGACGACCGGGCAACCGTCCTTGTCGACCTTGGTGCCCCTCGGCGTGTTCGGGCACTTGTCCCTGTCGTCGGTGACGCCGTCACCGTCGCTGTCGGCCGGGGCCATCGGCTTCGGAGCCTTCGGTGCCACCTGGACAATCGGCATCGGCACCGGCTCAGGCTTCGGTGCACCAAAGGTGATGTGGATGCCGGCGAGCACGGCGAAGTCGTTGCCGTTGTAGCCGTTGTCGTCTTCCATGTCCATGTAGTAACGGGCGTCGACGCGCAGGGCCAGGTTGTCGGTGACGAAGTACTTTAGGCCACCGCCGACGTTGGTCATGAAGTCGCTCGAATCGAAGCGCGTCGGCGTCGGGTTCGCGGCGTTATCAGCATTGCGCCAGCCGGCGCCGGCCGTCAGGTACGGCACCATCACGTCGCTCATCGGGAAGTTGTAGACGACGTTACCCGAGACCTTCCACTCGGGTGAATGGCGACCGAGCTTGACGCCGTTCTGCACGGCTTCCGGCGTGGCCCACTGGAACAGGCCTTCGACCGCCCAGTTGGTGTTGAAGTTGTAGCCGCCATGGATTGCGAACACGGACGAGTGCGACTCGCGGCGATTGCTGTCGTACCACTGCTCGCCGGCCATGAAACCGAATGTCAGCGTCTTCTCGCGCTCTACGGCGTAGGAAATGCTGGACACACCAACCAAGATGGCGGCACTGATCAGCGCTGTGAGCAACTTCTTCATTATCATCAACTCCCTAGATGTCTTGGTTGCTACGTGTCTACGGCATCATACCAATGCACGCGCGCTCCCTCACGTAGATATTTGAATCATAGTGGCATTGTGGTGCTTTGTCATCAGAAATTTCAATGTGTTGTATTATTGCAACACGTAGCCAAACGCCTCACTGAAGCGGTCGGCAAACTCATCTTCATCGAAGGCATGGTTCTGGGTCCCGTGGTGAGCCACCTTGAGCGCTCCAAGCAGGCTCGCAATGCGCCCGATGGTAGGCCAGTCGAGCCCCTTCTCCAGCCCATATAGCAGACCGGCACGGTAGGCGTCACCACAGCCGGTCGGATCAACCGCCGCCTCGACCGTTACGGCCGGCAGCGCAATCTCCTCGCCACCGGTGTAGATCGACGACCCTTCGGCACCCCGGGTGATCACGACCGCTTCCACGCGGCGCACCAACTCGGCCAGCGTCAGTCCGGTGCGTTCCAGGAGCAAGCGCGACTCGTAGTCATTAAGCGCCAGCCAGTTGGCCTGGTCGACCAGCTCGAGCAACGTCGGCCCGTCGAACAGCGGCAGCCCCTGACCCGGGTCGAAAATGAACGGGATGCCAGCCGTGGCGAACTGCTGTGCATGGTCGATCATCCCCTGACGGCCGTCGGGCGAGACGATGCCGAGACTCACGCCGTCGGTGGCATCGACCCGGTTCTGGTGTGACGCGTTCATCGCTCCCGGGTGAAACGCGGTGATCTGATTGTCGTCGAGATCGGTGGTGATGTAGGCCTGGGCCGTGTAGCTGCCCGGGACCGCCGTTATATGACGGCGGTCTATGCCGCGACCATCGAGCCAATCGGCATACGGAGCAAAGTCATCGCCAACTGTAGCCATCGGCAGTGGGTGCCCGCCGAGCAGGTGCAGACTGTAGGCGATGTTGCCGGCACCACCGCCGAACTCGCGGCGCATTTCTGGCACATGAAACGCGACATTGAGGATGTGCACCTGGTCCGGGAGGATGTGGTTCCGGAACCGGTCCTGGAAAACCATGATGGTATCGAAGGCGATCGAGCCGCAAATCAACGTGGACAATGGCCGTTTCCTTTGTGTGTTGATGATGATGCCGGGCCAAGCCGGCCGACGGATGGTAGCGAGGCGCTCATGTTGCCGGCAAGCACGGCAAGGGCCTGGGAAGGATTACTCGTACGCCGTCACAACGACTCTTCGACAATCAGTTGCAGCAGCGCCTCCACCGCCTCCAGCTCGGTTGTCGCTCCGCCTGCGGTTGGTCGCGGATACGCAAGGTAGACCGTATCCGGTATCCCGGCGAGGGTGTAGACGGCGATCCGGTAGGGGCAATTGACCAGGGCATGGGGGTCGGCCTCGACCATCGCCCGGGTCAACTGGGCGCTGCAGAACTCGACCACTTCGGCCGCACCGAAAATCGGCTTGCCGGCACCGAGGTCGCGCCCGGTGCGTTCAAGCATCTCACCGACATGCGAGGTCCCGCTCTCTACCAGCCCCTGGCCGATGATGGCATCGGCCAGATTTTGGCGGACATCGGCGAACTCGCCTTCGGTACTGGCCACCACCCGGCCCGGCTCCTCAAGCCACTCAGCCTGCAGCAGCGGCGCTGCCAGCAACAGTGCAACAAGACCGGTCACTCGCTTCATACGACATCCTCCTGCTATGGCATGCGCCGTGTCGGCAATGGCATCCATCCAGAGTATAATGCGCGTCCTGAAACCGGTCGGCGCGGTACCCCGCTCGACCACCTAGAAGCCCCCGGGCAGGAACCATGTCCAGCACACCCGTAACCGCCCAGACCCCGGTCGAGCAGACGGTCGCCTACACGATTGACGACCGCCTCTATCTCAACATCACCGACCGCTGCACGCTG
>QNFN01000080.1 GCA_003645555.1 Gammaproteobacteria bacterium
CGTGCTGATCGGTCACTCCGACGGCGGCTCCATCGCACTTGCCTATGCCGGCGGCACCGAGGCGCCCCCCTTGCGCGGCGTGGTGACCCTCGCCGCCCATGTCTTTTGCGAGGAGGTGAGCGTGCGGTCGATCGCCGCAGCGAAACAGGCTTACGAAGACGACGGTCTGCGCGACCGGTTGGCGCGCTTCCACGGCAGTAATGTCGACTGTGCCTTCTGGGGCTGGAACGGAGCCTGGCTCGCCCCCGCGTTCATGCAGTGGAACCTGGAGGAATACCTCCCTGGAATCCAGGTACCCGTGCTGGCGATCCAAGGCAAGGACGATGAGTACGGCACCGAAGCCCAGGCCGATGCCATCGTCGCCGGTGCCGGAGCCAAGTCACTGCTACTGGAGAACTGCGGACACTCTCCACAGCGCGATCGCGAGCAGGCCACGATCGAAGCCGTAGCGGGTTTCGTCCGCGAGGTGCTTGCCGACGGGAACTGAGCTACGGGCGGGCGGCTTCAGCCGCCGGAGTGCTTCTCGATCTCTTTCGCCTGCATGTGATCGAGGTAGTCGTCGAGTTCGGCGACGCTGCTGAACACCGACAGGCTCGGCAAGGCATCGATAATTTCGAAAACCTTGCGCACCGGTGGCTGCAGATTGACCATCATCACTTCGCCACTGATGCCCTTGACGGCTTTCTGCAGCTTGAAAATGATGCGCAGCCCAGCGCTGCTGATGTACTCCAGCCCGGCCATGTCGAAAACCAGGATCGCCGGTGGCGAACCAAGTACGTTGCCGACCGACTGCTCGAACTGGGGCGCGGTGGTGGAGTCGAGCCGGCCACTGAGGGCGAGGCGCTGACCACCGTTGCGGACGCTGTCCTGATGCACCGAAAAGCTCATGCTGTCCCTCGCTGTGGGTTGCTAATTCCAGAAGTGTAGCATCGGCCCGGCACCCTGCCGTGTCAGCCGGACGGCCGTCGCTTGACGAACCGCAAAATGTTGCGCCCCTCCTCACGCCGATACTCGATCCGGTCGGCGAGACGCTTGCATAGCAGCACCCCCAGACCACCGATCGGACGCTCCTCAGGCGGCAGGTCGAGATCAGGTTCCGGTGCCTCTTCCAGTGGGTTGAAGGCGGGTCCGCTGTCACTGAACTGGAGCATGATCTCGTCAGGATCGAATCTCAGGACGATTTCTGCGGCGGCATCCGGTAGGTCGTGGTGCGCATGATGGATAACGTTTGCCAGCACCTCCTCGGCTGCCAACTGAAGCTCACCAGCCAGGTCGTCACCGATACCTGCCTCGCGCAATTCGCTCTCCAACCACACCTGGACGCCGGAGAGCTCCTCGGTACCGCCACGCATCTCGTAGACTTTCTCCACACGGCCAGACTCGGTACGGCGCAAGGCAAGCACAGTGATATCGTCGGCCTGTTCAGCTTCGCCGGCGAAGGCCTCGACCGCATCGACCACGCCCTTGACCAGTGCCGCTGATGAAGCAAACAACCCGCCTGGGAACGCCTCCAGGCGATCATCACCGAACAGCTCGAGTTCGATGTTGTTCGCCTCGGTGACACCGTCAGTGTAGAGCAGCAGGGTCTCCCCGGGATGCAGTTCCAAGCGCATTTCGCGGTAGGTCGCTTCCTCGAAAACACCGAGCATGGTACCAGGCGGCATGTCGATGTAGGCGGCCTGACCGTCACGACCGAAGCGCAGCGGCGCGTTGTGGCCGGCATTGGCGTAGACCACCTCCCCGGAGGCCGGATCGAGCACACCGCACAACGCGGTGACGAACATGCAGGCATCGTTGTCGCGACAGAGTTCCTGGTTGAGGCGGCCGAGCAATTCTGCCGGAGCCACCCCGTCCCGCCCGAGCAGGTTGGCCAGGGCCACGGTCTTGGCCATGAACAGCGCCGCCGCTGCGCCCTTGTCGGAGACATCGCCGACCATGAACAACAGCCGGCCATCGACGAGCGGGATCAGGTCGAACAGGTCACCACCCACCGCCTTGGCGGGAATCAGTGTCGCGGCGACATCACAACCGTCGGTGAGCCGGCCGTCTTCAGGCAGCCGTGGCAACATCGCCATCTGGATCTGACGGGCCGCCGACAACTCGCCCTCGAGCCGCTGCTTGGCATCGAGTGTCGTCTTGAGTTCATCGACATAGTTGCCGATGTCGACCTGCATGCGGCGCAGTGCCTCGCCGAGGTCCCCGACTTCGTCGTGGGTGGTGATGGCCGGCACCTCGGCAGCGAGCGGGTCGTGACCGATCTCGCGAGCGGTGGTGGCCAACTGGCGTAAAGGCCCGGTGATCCGCCGCGCCAGCGTCACTACAATCAACGCAACCAGAGCGAGATTGAGCGCGAACAGGGCTATTTCACGCAGCTCACTCGCCTCGATCGCCTCGAGAAGCAGCGCCTCCTCGACGATCACTGCGACCGACCAGCCAGTCAGTGCCAGCGGTCGGAAATGGATCCACTGGCGGGTCTCCCGGTCGATCCCGATCAGGGTCGCGGTCCCCTGCTCACCCTGCATCATCCGCTCCGCGAGCACCCTGACATCCTCGCGTCCACGCTGCGCTGCATACTCGGCCAGGGGCACGGTATAGACACCCGTCACATCCCGCGACAGTTCTTCATGGAGTGTCTCGACCGTGATGACACGCCCCTCGCGGGAGAGGATCAGAACTCTGACGTCGTCCCCGAACTCCTTGCTTTTCGCCTTGATCCGCGACCGCTGGCTGCCCAGGGCGACATCGGCAGTGACCACGGCAAGCAGGCGTAGACCGCCGTCGTTATCCTCGTAGACCGGGATCGAGAACGTGACCATGTCGATGCCGCTGAGGTCGGCGTCGAGGTAAGGTTCGGACCAAGTGGCCTTGCCGGTCAGTGCCGGCACGCGGTACCAGGGCTTGTTACGGAATCCCGGATCTTGGGCCACCACGTCCATGTACTGCAGCCCACCGTCGTCCGAGCGGTACATGTAGGCCGCGAAGTCGGTGCCGGCAACAAAGGCCTCTGGTGCATAAGCGATGGCGGCTCCGTAGATCGCCGGGTCGGCCATGATCAGCGAACGCAGCAGCGCGCGTGACTGGTCGGGATCGGGGCGGACATGCCTGACCACGGAACCGAGGGTCCGCGTCGCCTGCTCGATGCCGCGCATCAGTCCAGAGATGTCATTGACCAGCGCGCGCGCGGCGAGCTCGGCCGTCTGACCGGCATCACGTTCCAGATTCTGGCGGTTTTCGGCGAAACGGACGTAGAAAATCACCACGCTGACGATCAGCGTGGCACCCAGAACCCAGGTGATCAGGCGGGTCGTCAGGCTGCGTATTCGCATCTTCCCCAATCCGTGAGGTGCAGCGGTGGACTACCAGATCACCATGGCATCACGGAAGGTAGCTTCGAGGTCGGCGATATCAACAGGTACCGGTGTATTAATCAGCAGCCGCTGCTGCTCATGACACCCTTGTGCAAGGCCCGGAACGTCCTCATCGCTGAATCCAAGCGCGGCGAGGCCATTCGGAATCTCCAATTGCTGCATGATGTCGGCGACGCACTCAGCGACCGCGGCACCCGCCTCGTCGACCGAGATCGACGCCGGATCACCACCGAGCAGGCCAAAGGCGGCGCGGGTCTTCTCGCCGGCACGGCCACCGATGAAGCGGAAGCTGGCCGGCGTGCCGAGCGCCACCGACATGCCGTGCGGTACCTGCACCTTGCCGTCCGGAAAACCGTCTGGAACAAACTCTTTGACCATGCCGGCAATCGGATAGCTCATGGCGTGCGGCAGATGGACGCCGGCGTTGCCGAAGCCCATGCCGGCAAACGTGGCGGCCAGCATCAACTGGCTGCGTGCTTCGACATCGCTGCCGTCGCGGTAGGCACGCGGCAGGTATCGCGCGCCGATCTCGATGGCACGGCCAGCCCACATGTCAGACACTGGATTGGCCCCGACATAGGGTGGACGCAGGGACGGGTTCTCCGGCATCGGTCGCTGATCGTACGGCAGGCTGGTATAGGACTCGAGCGCGTGGCAGAGGATGTCCATGCCGCAGGCCGCGGTCACCGCCGGTGGCATGGTCATGGTCAACTCGGGGTCGACAACGGCGAGCCGTGGGCGCAGCAGGCGATGCGAAATACCGGCCTTGAGTTCGAGGTCGAGCAGGTCGAGAACCGCGACCGAGGTGGTCTCGCTACCGGTGCCGGCGGTGGTCGGAATGGCAATCAAGGGCTTCAGTGGCCCCGGAACCGGCATGCCGCCACCGATCGGTTTGTTGACGTAGGCGAGGATCGGTTCCGGGTAGGTGGTATAGAGATTGACCGCCTTGGCGGTATCGATCACCGAGCCACCACCGATGGCGACGATGCCATCGAACTCGAGGTTGCGGGCGAAGCCGATGGCCTGCAGCCAGGAGCGGTCGGTCGGCTCGCACAACACGTCGGCATAGACCGTCGGCTCGATACCCTGCTCACGGATTGCCTCCAGTGCCCGGTCGAGCAGACCGAGGGCCACGAGATGTGGATCGGTCATCACCAGCACCCGCGAGATGCCGAGCGCCTTCAGATCCCAGCCAAGTTCAGCAATGACACCCCAGCCGAACTTGAGCGGCACCGTCTCCATGGTGAAGGCGTTGTTGTTCATATATCTCTGCTCACTACCTGGATGATACGGCTCAGCATATCGACGCCCCCACAACCTGTCGACCGTCGCTGGCCGCTGCCGACGACGGCGGGTTAGCATGGCGTTTTAGGCGGCAACAGGAGGGTCCGGTGGCATCACGTATCACCCCGGAGGAGTTTGAGCAGATCGCACGGGACAAGGTGCCGTTCATGGGCCAGCTCGGCAGTCGCGTCGAGCAACTCGGTGACGGCACGGTCCGCGTCAGGTTGCCGTTTCACGAGGACTTCCTGCGCCCGGGCGGTACGGTCCAGGGTCCGGTACTGATGGGACTCGCCGACCTGGCGCTGTACGCCATCGTGTTGAGCCTGATCGGCCCGGTCGAGCTCGCGGTGACCACCAACCTCAACTGCAATTTCCTGCGCCGGCCGCTGCCGGGAGACATCATCGCCGAAGGGCGCATCCTCAAGCTCGGCAAGCGGCTCGCTGTCGGCGAGGTGTCCCTCTACAGTGACGGCGACCCGGAAATGGTCGCTCACGTCACCGCCACCTACTCCATTCCGCCTGATCACGCCGAGCCGCTCGAAGAGTGAGGACGCGCCGGTTGCGATACAGCCAAGCTGCAACCGGTGCCGATTGCACCCGGGAGACGCTCCTACGGGCAAACGAAGCCCCTACCTATGTAGGAGCGGCGCCTTTATGCCCGCCGGGGTATCGCCGCGATGAGCCCTCGCAACCGCCAATCGGGCCGAGGGCGGCCCTCCTACAGCACGACGGAGCCCTCGCCCGTGCAGGAGCGGCGCCTTCATGCCCGCCGGGGTGCCGCCGCGATGAGCCTGTGCGACACACGGGTACGCAACGATGACCAGCACTCTCCGCGCCTGGCTCAGCGCCTCGGCGGTCTACCGTGATCCACGGGTCGTCGCCATCGGCTTTCTCGGTTTCTCCAGCGGCCTGCCGCTGGCACTGACCTTTGGCACGCTGACGTTGTGGCTGGCCGAGGTCGGCATCGACAAGACGACCATCGGTCTGTTCGCGTTGGCCGGTACGCCGTACACGCTGAAGTTCCTCTGGGCACCGCTGGTCGACCGCGTGCCGCTGCCATGGCTGACGCGCCGCTTCGGCCGCCGCCGCGGCTGGATGCTGGCGACCCAGGGAGCACTGGTACTCGCCATCGTGCTGCTCGGCGGCAGCGATCCGGCCAATGCCCCGACCGCGACTGCCCTGCTCGCCTTCGCCGTGGCCTTCTGTTCAGCCACCCCGGCCATCGCCATCGACGCCTACCGCGTCGAGTCCCTTGACGAACCCCGCTACGGCGCCGGCGCGGCAATGGTCGTCCTCGGCTACCGCATCGGCATGCTGGTCTCCGGCGCCGGGGCCCTCTATGCGGCAAGTTTTTCCGACTGGCAGGCCGCCTACGTGCTGATGGCGATGCTGATGAGTGTCGGCATCATCACCGTACTGCTGAACCCGGAGCCGCCGGTGGTCGACTCCCCCGAGTCACGCGCCCAGCAGGCCCGAATCGCACGCTTCCTCCAGCAACGCCCCGACCTGCGCGGCGCCGCCGGCCGCACGCTCGCCTGGCTCCACTCCGCGGTCATCGCCCCGTTTGCCGAGTTTCTCACTCGCCCCGGTTGGCTCACCGTGCTGGCGTTCATCATGCTCTACAAGTTCGGTGATGCGCTGGCCGGGGTCATGGGCAACCCGTTCTACGTCGAACTCGGTTTCAGCAAAATCGAGATTGCCAACGTCACCAAGGCGTTCGGCCTCGCTGCAACCATCGCTGGCGGCTTTATTGGTGGCCTGCTGGTCAGTCGTCTCGGTATTCTGAAAAGCCTGTGGATCTGCGGGCTGCTGCAGATGGCGTCGAACCTGATGTTCGTCGTCCAGGCGCTGGCCGGTTACGATCTCACCGTGCTGACGCTGACCATCGGCCTGGAGAACCTTGCCGGAGGCATGGGCACGGCGGCATTCGTCGCCTACCTGTCGAGCCTGTGCAACCTCGCCTACACCGCGACCCAGTACGCGTTGCTGTCATCATTGGCGGCGTTCGGGCGCACCCTGCTGTCGTCGTCCGGTGGCTGGCTCGCTGACCAGTTCGACTGGGTAATCTTCTTCCTGCTGACCACGGCGGCGGCGCTACCTGGGCTGGTGCTGCTGTGGTGGCTGGCTCGACGCTACTCACCCCAAAAAGGGGTTGGCGGCCAATCCCTGAGTGATACAGCCAGCTAGTGGCGAGGCAAAACCGCCTCCGCGAGCACCTGATTCTGATGGGAAGTGAGGGTATCGCATCGTGGTCTGGTCCGGGAGTTGTCCTGACGGACAGGCCGGATAGCACAACTACAATCCCGTCGCCTCCACAGGGGCCGCCCTCCACACCACAACGACATCCATGAACTCGCCGGTGATCCACGGCCCGGCAGCAGCTTTGTGCCTTGCACCTCATGGAGCTAGAATGCGCCCCCCTCCAGCGGTCGCCTGCCGCTCCCTAGCCGATGCCTGAAACCGAACGCCACTCCCCACTCGATCCTCCACTGCCTGACCGTGACGGCCAGCAGCTGACCTGGGGTCATCTGCCGCAGAGCGCCACGGCACTGGCCTTGGTGCAAGCGGCCCGGCGCCACTCCGGACCGCTGGTCGTGGTCGCACCTGACACACCAACCGCCGACCGTCTCGAGAACGCGCTGCGCTTCTTCGCTGGCGACGATGGGCTCGAAGTGCACGGTCTGCCCGACTGGGAGACCTTGCCCTACGACCTCTTCTCGCCACACCAGGACATCGTCTCGCAGCGACTGGCAACCCTCTACCGGTTGCCGGATCTGGCCACCGGCATCCTGCTGCTGCCGATGTCGACACTGATGCAGCGACTGCCGCCCATACCCTACGTCACCGACAACGTGCTACTGCTCGACAGCGGTGCACAACTCGACATGGACGCCCTCCGCCAGCGACTTGCCGCTGCTGGTTATCGCAGCGTCGCCCAGGTGATGGAGCATGGCGAATTCGCTGTCCGGGGAGCCTTGCTC
>QNFN01000081.1 GCA_003645555.1 Gammaproteobacteria bacterium
AGGCCCGTGAGTCGCAGGCCGGACGCACCCAGACCGCCGTGCCGTGGACCACCGCACCGCCAAGTCGCTGGCCTCTGGCTACCGGGACCGCGACGCACTCGGTCTAGTTACCGGGGCCGGGACGGCCGGCGTACTCACCCCGCCGAGCATGCCGCTGATTCTCTACGCCGTCGTGGCGCAGGTCGGGATCGAACAGATGTTCTTCGGCAGCCTTTTGCCAGCGCTGGTCATGGCGGCACTGACCCTGGCCTGGGGGCTGTTGAAAGCTCCGCAGGGATGGGGCGCGCAACAGTCGGGTCCCACGCCGAAGATCTCCCGCGCAGCCTGGGATGCAAAATGGGAACTGCTGTTACCCATCGTTGCACTAGGCAGTCTGTTCGGTGGTTTCGCAACCCCGGTCGAGGCGGCAGCACTGACCGCACTCTACGCCCTGCTCATACAGACCATGGTTCACCGTGAGCTGACCTGGCGCCACGGCGTCCCACGCGTATTTACCGAGTGCGGCCTGCTGGTCGGTGGTGTGCTGTTGATTCTGGGGGTTGCCCAGGGGCTGACCAATTTCATCATCGACATGCAAATTCCCGATCTGGCCGTCGACTGGGTGGCAGCCATCATCACGTCACCATGGGTATTCCTGCTGGCACTTAACGGGCTGCTACTGGTGGCTGGCTGCCTGGTTGACGTCTTCTCGGCGATTATCATCCTGACCCCGATGCTGGCTCCCGTCGGGGCCGCCTACGGTATTGACCCTATCCATCTCGGGGTGATCATCCTCGCCAACCTGGAACTCGGCTACCTGACTCCACCAGTCGGCATGAATCTGTTCTATGCCGCCTACCGGTTCAAACGACCGATTCTCGAAGTCGGGCGGAGCGTGCTGTCGCTGTTCGCAATGCTTGCCCTGGGAGTCCTGGCCATCACCTTCATTCCATGGTTGAGTAGTGTGTTGGTGAGATGAACAGGCGCCACGGACACAGCAATTGATCACCGATAAATCAACACGAACTGGAATCTCTGACTATCTTCAATCAGGGGAGACCGTGCAAATGCAACGTTACCTAGGTATCGATATTGGCACCGAGTCGATCAAGCTGGTGGAACTGGTCAAAAACCATGACGGGTTCGAGATTCGGCGGCGACGACGACTGGACCACGGTAAATCACCCGCGGCCAAAATCAGTGCGGCATTAGACGAGCTGGACTGGAAATCGCTGGACGGTGCCGTGGCGTGTGGTTACTACGCACGCCTGCTGAACCTGCCATCCATTCCTTCACGCCAAGCCCGTATCACTGGATTCCGTTTCCATTTCGACCCTCATCCGGCAACGCTGGTCACCATCGGCAGCCACGGCTTCTCGGTACTGGAACTTCACGACGGAGAACTGCAGGTCTACCGTGAGAATTCGCGCTGTTCGCAGGGCACCGGCAACTTCCTGCGCCAACTTGTCGAACGCTTCGATCTGGAGATCGAACAAGCCAGCAGTTTGTGCGCCTCGATCGATGACCCCGCACCGCTCTCTGGCCGCTGCCCGGTCATCCTGAAGACCGATATGACGCACCTAGCCAATCAGGGTGTTAGCAAGGCACGTATCCTCGCCGGCCTTTACGATGCCGTCTGCGAGAACGTCCGCGCACTGATCAACCCGCGCACCACCCCCCCACGCCTGTTACTGAGCGGTGGCGTTAGTCGGGCGCAAAGAATCCGGGATAATTTTCACCGGTTCGGGGAACAGCACGGCATCGTTCCATTACCGGCCGATGAGCTGGCCACGGATTATCTCGATGCACTCGGTGCCGCGCTGGAGGCAACCCGAAAGCCGTCGACCCTGCCCGCAGAACAGGACCTATTGCAGGAGCGCGAGGATCGCCGATTCGTTACAGTACCCGCCCTCTCAGCCCATCTCGAAAAAGTCAGGCAGATGCCTCCTGTCACCATGCCGACCGCACTGCCGCCAGGTACAACCGTCGTGCTCGGGTTTGATATCGGCTCGACCGGCTCGAAGGCAGTCGCAATCTCGACCGATAGCGGGCAGCCGCTCTGGGAGAGCTACCTGGCGACTTCTGGAGACCCGGTCAAGGCGGCGCAACGTCTTCTGCACCATTTCATCAACGGACCGGCGGCAACCGCCAAGGTCCTGGCCATCGGCACCACCGGCAGCGGACGCGAGATCGTCGGTTCACTGTTTACCACCTGCCTCGAACCACACAAAGTCTTCGTGCTCAATGAGATCGCTGCACATGCCGCCGGGGCCCATCATTTCGATCCACGGGTCGACACCATATTCGAAATTGGCGGCCAGGACGCCAAGTACATCCGCCTTGACCAGGGACGAGTGGTCGACGCGGCGATGAACGAGGCTTGCAGCGCTGGCACCGGTTCATTCATTGAGGAGCAGGGGCGCAAGTTCGACGGCATAGCTGACGTACAGCAACTTGCTGGCGAGGCACTAAGTGCCACGGCCGGCCTCTCCCTTGGCCAACACTGTTCGGTGTTCATGGCCGAAATCATCGATGATGCAGTCGCAGCAGGGGTTGATCGTCGGCAGATCGTCGCCGGCATCTACGATTCGGTGATCCAGAACTACCTCAACCGGGTGATGGGATCGCGCTCGGTAGGCGAAGTGATCTTCTGCCAAGGGATGCCGTTCGCCGCCAAAGCTCTTGCCGCGGCTGTCGCACGCCAGACCGGGAGCGAAGTGATCGTGCCACCGAACCCGGGAACCGTTGGTGCGCTCGGCATCGCCCTGTTGGCGTGGCGTGCCCTGCCCTGTGAAACGGCCTCACCTGTCGATCTCGGGCGGCTGTTGGAGGCAGAAATCACCCAGCGTGACACTTTTGTCTGCGGCTCTAGCAAAGGCTGCGGTGAACCCGGGAACAAGTGTCGCATCGACCGTCTCAAAACACGCATCGGTCCACGAGAACAGCGTTTCACCTGGGGCGGGGCCTGTTCCCTGTGGGAACATGGGACCGGCCGCAGCAAGCTGCCCGACCTGACACCTGATCCGTTCCGTGATCGCCAACTGCGGATCGATGATTTGTGCGCCGGGTTGCCGACCAAACCTGGCCGGCCAAGCGTCGGGCTGACCGATGAATTTCTCCTCAAGGAGCTGTTTCCATTTTTCGCGGTCTACCTGGACCGACTCGGTTTTAACGTGATCACAGCGAAGGGCGGCCGGCGCAAGACGCTTAAACGTGGCATCGAGGAGGCCGAGATCCCCTACTGCGCACCGATGCAGCTCTACCACGGGGTTATCGGTGACCTAGTCGATACCCGGCCGGATATACTGTTGCTGCCGATGTTGCGCTCACTGCCACGGGTTGGTGACGAGCCGCATGCCTGCACTTGCCCGATCGTCCAGGGCAGTGCCGACATCCTGATCAACAAACTGGCCAACCGCCACCAGAGCCACGTCGTCTCCCCGGTCCTCGACATCGGGAGTGATGGCCTGGCCTCGCGGGAATTCCGTGACGGAGTACGGGATCTCGCCAGGCTCCTGGGACGTGTCAACGGAAGCTGGGAAGCCGCCTACGACGAGGCCCTGAAAGTCCAGGCCGAATTCGATGCCGGGTTGCTTGCCAGCGGTCGTCAGGCACTGAATTTCTGCAACGAGCACGGGATATCCCCGATTGTCATCCTCGGCCGTCCATACACCCTGTACAACACCCTGCTGAATGCAAATCTGCCAGCGCTCCTCCGCGAGCAAGGCGCCGTGCCAATCCCGGTCGACTGCTACCCGGTGGATGATGGTGTCCCAATCCTTGAAACGTTCTACTGGGGCCAGGGTCAACGTAACCTGCGCGCCGCCAGCCAAGTGCGGGAAAGCGCAGGCATCTATAGCCTCTGGGCCAGCAACTACTCGTGCGGGCCGGACAGCTTCAATCTCCACTTCTATGCTCACCTGATGGCGGGCAAACCGTTCACGGTAATCGAGACCGATGGCCATGCGGGCGATGCCGGAACCAAGACCCGGATTGAAGCCTTCCTGCATTGTGTACGTGAAGACCAGGCCAATACACATCGGCCTCCGCCAAACGGACGCCACGCTGTTCTCAGCCGGATTCCGGTCGACCTGACATCCATACGGAAACACGCCGAGACCGTGCTGATCCCCCGACTTGGCAGCGGCGCGGACGTGCTTGCCGCCTGCCTGCGCGGTGTCGGTATCGATGCTGAAGCCCTCCCCACGCCCGATCGTGAATCCCTACGCCTTGGCCGACGGTATACGTCGGGCAAGGAGTGCGTACCGATGACCCTCACCCTCGGCTGTATCCTGAAGCGGCTCGCCCGGGAGGACGACCCGGAACGGCACTTCGCCTACCTGATGCCGACCACCGACGGCCCATGCCGCTTCGGTACCTACCACACGCTCCACCGCCTGATCCTCGAACGACTCGGCCATGGGAAGCGGGTGCGACTCTGGTCGCCGAGCAGTAGCGACAACTATTTCGATGATGTGCCAGCCGGGTTCAGCGCCCTCGTCCTTGCCGGATTCTCGGCCAACGACGTCCTGCTTGAAGCGCTGCACGACAGCCGACCTGTGGAATCCCGCCCAGGTGCCGCAAACCGAATCTATCGCCACTACCAGCGGCTCATCGTGCGCCGTGTCCAAACCGCCTCTGTGACCCAGCTTGCGCTCCCGAAAGCACTGTTCCAGGCGGCCTACGGCGCACTGTTCGGGCTCGCTCCAATCCTCGATAGCGCCGGCCGGGCATTCGCCAAGATCCGCAGCGAACGCCACCTGCCAAGGGTGCTGGTCGCCGGCGAGATCTTCGTCCGTTGCGACCCGTTCTCGAACGGCAACCTGATCGAGCGACTCGAGCTGCACGGCCTGCGCGTCCATCTGGCACCGTTCAGCGAATGGCTTGAATACATAGACCAGGCCAATCGTCTGGCACGCATGCCCAATTTCGACGATCGTCTGTATGGCTTTGTCCGCCAGCGTATCCAGGAACGCTGCCACACCCTGATCGGCAACCATCTCGGCTGGCGCGCACCCCCCCGGGTTGCCGATATGATCGATGCTGCCGCAGGCTTGGTGCGCCCTGAACTCGAGTGCGAAACGATCCTCACTGTTGGTGGCGCGCTGCACGAATGGCGACAGGGGCGGATCGACGCGATGGTCAACGTCGGCCCGCTGGAGTGCATGCCGTGCAAGATTGCCGAGGCCCAGTTGCTCCAGGCCGCCAAGAACGAACAGCTCTTGTCCCTGTCGCTACCCACCAATGGTGATTCGATTAGCCAGGAACAGGTCGACAGTTTCGCCTACGAGGTCCATGCGCGCTTTGCCGCACGCCAGACCAGCCGAACCCGTGACTTAAACTCGGCCCTGGCCTGAGCACGGCGTCAGACCACGGCCGCACGGCCTAGCAACGGACGCACCCAGACCGCCGTATCGTGAAACACCGCGCCACCGAGCGGTGGCGCCGGGTCGGCCGAAGTCAGCAGGTTGATGCCGAAACCGCCAGCGAAAGCGCCGTTCGGCCAGACACTTTCGACGACGACAACGCCGCGTTGCAGTCCGGCAAACGGGCGGGCATGAAGTTCGAGGTCACCCTGGCGATTGCCGATCCGCACGCGGTCACCGTCGGCGATACCGAGTCCGGCGGCGTCATCCGGATGAAGCAGCACGACCGGGCGGCCCTCGCGCTTCCGTGATGTCACCGTCTCGGTGAAGCTGGTATTGAGGAAATCGTGTGCCGGAGCCGTAACCAGCCGGAACGGGTGATCGTCATCGCCTGCATCGGTGAGTTCGACATGATCGGGAAACTCCGCGAGAACGGCATGATCCGGGCCGACCGCCGCCCAGTCCGGAGCGAAACGGAAGCGGCCATCCGGGTGCGCGAAGCCATCGAGGAAATGGGCCTGTTCGAACGGCAGGCTGCAGTCGTGGCCACCGGCATCGTAAATGGCGTCGGCGCTCGGCAGGCCGGAGGCATGCAGCGTCGCATCGATCAGTTCCCGGGCGCTCATGCCGAACCCGGGGTGGTCGGCACCGAGCCGTTCGGCGAGGGCCGTGATCACGGCATGGTTCGAGCGTGACTTGGCGTAGGGTTTGATGATCGGGCGTGCGACCTGCAGGTAGGCGTGTCCACCGCCCTTGTAGATATCGTCATGTTCGAGGAAGGTCGTCGCCGGCAACACGATGTCGGCGTAGGTCGCCGTGTCGGTCATGAACTGCTCGTGGACACAGAGAAACAGGTCGTCACGTTCCAGACCGGCACGCACCCGGCCACTCTCCGGTGCGACCGCGGCCGGGTTGCAATTCTGGATGATCATCGCCGTCACCGGCGGTCCGTCACCGAGGTCGCGGCGGTCGCCGGTCAGCACCGGTCCGAGGCGTGACATGTCGAGTCGGCGTACAGCGAGGTCGCGTCGGTCAAGCCCCTCGATCAGGGTCGTGTCGAGCGGGTAGAGGGCGCCGTTCGACTGCAGGAAGCCACCCCCCCGATGGCGCCAGGCCCCGCTGACGGCTGGCAGGCAGGTGACGGCGTGGGCATTGGGTACGCCGTTGCGTGAACGTGACATGCCGTAGCCAAGGCGAATCAGGCTCCGTGGGGTGCTACCGTACTCGCGGGCAAAGGCCTCGATTTCGGCGACCGCAAGACCGGTGATCGGAGCCGCCCACCCCGGGCCGCGCGCCTGCAGGTGCTGCTCGAGATCATCGGGACGGTCGGTGTAACGCGCCAGGTAGTCGCGGTCGGCAAGACCGTCGCGGAACAGCACGTGCATCACCGCGCAGGCGAGTGCGCCGTCACTGCCCGGTTGCAATGCCAGGTGCAGGTCGGCCAGTTCGGCGGTACGGTTTCGGTAGGGGTCGATGACGACGATACGCGCCCCGCGCTGGCGGCGCGCCTGACGCGCCAGGCGCATGGCGTGGACATGGGTTGCGGCGGCATTGAGCCCCCACAGGATCACCAGGTCGCTTTCCGGCATTTCGCGCGGATCGGTACCCCGAGCCGCGCCGAGCCCGGCCTGGAGCGCCGCGCCCATGGCGCTCGAACAGATGGTCTTGTGCTGACGCGAGTAGCCGAGGCAGTGGGTCAGCCGGTCCAGTCCATCACGCTGCACCAACCCCATGGTGCCGGCGTAGCGATAGGGCCAGACCGCTTCTGCACCGTAACGGTCGGTGGCGTCGCGAAATGCGGCCGCGATGGTGTCGAGTGCGGTATCCCAATCGACCGGTTCAAAGTGCCCGCCCCCTTTCGGTCCGACCCGGCGCAGTGGCGTAGTCAGCCGTTCGGGATGGTGTACCCGCTCGGCATAACGGGCCACCTTGGCGCAGATCACCCCCTGGGTGAAATCGTTACCTCGTGCACCCCGCACCTTGCCGATCCGGTCCGCGGCCAGCCGCTCGATTTCCAACGCGCAGGTGCTCGGACAGTCGTGTGGACAGACACTGGGCAGGTAGGTTGCCGTCATTACCATGCTCCGCAAGGTTCTACGTCGGCCTAGCAGGCTGTTGAAATTCTACTCAGCTGGTACGATCCGGCGTCAAAATCGACCTCAAAATGCTCGTTTACTCCAGTAAACTGCGCTTTATCGGCCCATTTTTCCTCGCCTCGCACTCATCTGAGCTACTCTCAAGAGACTGCCACGGGCCGCACGAGCGGCCAGCCTCGCGCCGAG
>QNFN01000082.1 GCA_003645555.1 Gammaproteobacteria bacterium
TCGAGTTCGCCGACTGGCTGCGCGAGCGCTTCCAACTGGTAATCCTCTCCGACACCTTCTACGAGTTCGCCGCGCCACTGATGCGCCAGCTCGGCTGGCCGACACTGCTCTGCCACCGTCTCGACAGTGACGCCAGTGGCCGCATCACCGGCTACCGGCTGCGCCAGGTCGATCCCAAGCGCCAGGCCGTAAAAGCGTTGCAAGCGCTCAACTACCGCGTCATCGCCGCCGGCGACTCCTACAACGACACCACCATGCTCGGCCAGGCCGATGCCGGCATCTTCTTCTCGCCACCGGACAATGTCGTCGCCGAGTTCCCTCAGTTTCCGGTCACCCGCGACTACGATCAACTGCGCGCGGCCTTCCTCGACGCCAGCGAGCGCTTCTGACCCACCCTCACAGGTAACTGACGAGCAGCATCAGCGCCAGCAGCACGGCGACCCACAGCACCATGCTCCCGGTCGGCCAGTTGTCGGCCAACATGCCGTGAGGGCCATGGGTGCGGAACAACCTGGCGATCACCCCGTCAACCCGCCGCCGCGCCGCGGCCACAAAGCGCTCTCGCGAGTTGCTGCCACGAAGCGTGAACTTGAGCAGCGGCTCCTTCGCAAAGCGGCGGTAGAACCAGTCGAAGTCGAGACTGATCGTCTCGGTACGGCGCATCAATGACAGCAACGTGAAGAATGCTAGCCCGGAGAAGAGCAGCAACTGGAACTGCGCCACGAGGTGCGTGGCAGTGTACGGCTCGTATTCAACAGGGAACGGCAGCAGTGCGTACAGCGGTTGCGGGAAGATCCCTAGCGCGATGCACAGGAACGCGAACAGCACCATCGCCGCGCGCATGTTCCACGGCGGGTCGGGCGGCCGCAGCCCCGAATCCTTCTGGAAGAAGACGAACCACGGAAACTTGATCCCGGCGTGCAGGAACACCCCGGCCGAAGCGGCGATGAGCAGGAACCAGATCGTCGCCAGGTGCTCATCGACCGTCGACTGGACGATCATCGACTTGCTGACGAAGCCCGACGTGAACGGAAACGACGAGATCGCGAGCGCGCCGACGATGCCGCACAGCGTGGTCAACGGCATGCTCTGGTACAGCCCACCGAGCTCGGAGCACTTGCGCCGCCCGGTCATGTGCAGCACAGCGCCGGCGCTCATCAGCAGCAGCGCCTTGTAGATGATGTGCGCGAAGGCGTGCGCAGCGGCGCCGTTGAGCGCCATCGCCGTACCGATGCCGATGCCGCAGACCATGAACCCGACCTGGTTGACGATGCTGTAGGCGAGGATGCGCCGCATGTCATTTTCGAGCAATGCGTAGACGATGCCATAGAAGATCATCCACAGCCCGACCCAGACCAGCACCGTGGCCCCCGGGAAGCCAACCAGGAGCGCGAAGACTGCGGTCTTGGTCGTGAATGCCGAGAGAAATACTGCACCGCTAGGGCTCGCCTCGGGGTAGGCATCGGGCACCCACGACGATAACGGCGGGGCGCCGGTGTTGATCAGGAACCCGACCAGGATCAGCCAGCGCGCCGGCGAGTCGGGTTGCATCGCAGTGAACGCCACGCTGCCGGTCTCGACGAAGTGGCCGGCAATCCCGGCCATCAGCACCACGCCGCCGAACAGGTGCACCATCAGGTAGCGTAGGCTGGCGCGGTACGCCTGTGGCGTGTTCGCCGACCAGATCACCAACGTCGAGCCAAGCGCCATCAGCTCCCAGAAGACGAACAGCGTGACCAGGTCACCGGCGAACGTGACGCCGATTGCTCCACCGGCATAGACTTGGGCAGCGACCTGCTCGACAAGCCGCGCCTGGCGAAGTGCATAGAGCGCCCCGGTGAAGGCCATCAGCGCAAACACGGTGGCGAACAACCGGCCGACCCCGGTACCGCGCACCGGCACCAGTTCGAGGCCGAGGAAAGCGACACGCAGCGCATCACCGTCGGGCACCGCCCAGACCGCAGCCAGCGTCAATAGCGGCAGGCCGAGCAGCACCCCGTCGCGCGGCCGCGCGGGCAGCAGCGGCAGCAGCGCGGCACCGAACAGCAGCAGCAGGCCGGGCGACAGGCTAGTCATCGTAGTAATCGTCGGGCCGCTTCAGGAACATGCCGAGCACCTTGGCACCCACCACCATCGCCGCGCAGGTGACGAGCCCGAACCATGCGTAGAAACCAAAACTGCCCTCGAGGCCGAAGTGCTCGTGCTGCTCGATGAACAGGGAGGGGATCAATGTCAGCAGCAGCACGCCGGCGAAAGCGATCCAAATCCAGCGGATGGTCCGTGGGCGGGCGAGCCAGTGCGTCCTCGGTTCAACCATCACGGCCCTCCAACCAGTTGCTCGGCCAGCGCCAGTGCCCAATCCGGGTAGAAGAAAAGCGTCACGGTCAGCACTGCGGTGGCTACCAGTGCGGCGACCATCGGCAACGGCGCCTCCCCATACTCCCGTTCGCCGTGCACTCCGGATGCTGGCGGGCGAAAGAATGCAACGTAGATGATCGGCACGAAGTAGGCCGCGTTCAGCAGCGGGCGGACGATGATGACGGCAACCACGAAGTACTGCTCGGCCGTGATGCTGCCGAGCAGCAGGTACCACTTGGAGACAAAGCCGGCCAACGGCGGGACGCCGACCATCGACAGCGCGCCGACTGTGAACGCCCCCAGGGTCCATGGCATGCGTCGGCCGATGCCGTCGAGCTGGCTCACCCTGGTCTTGTTCGACGCGACCAGGATCGCGCCGGCGCAGAAAAACAGCGTGATCTTGCCGAAGGCGTGCATGACGATGTGCAGACTGCCGCCGACGATGCCCCAGGCGTTGGCCAGAGTTGCGCCGAGGACGATGTAGCTCAGCTGGCTGACCGTCGAGTAGGCGAGCAGACGCTTGAGGTTGTCCTGACGCATCGCCACCAGCGAGCCAAGCAAGATGGTGGTCGCGGCGACGTAGGCCAGCGCCATGCCGGCCCCGCTGCTGGTTAGCAGTGCCGGGCCGAAGATGTAGATCGAGACCTTGAGCACGCTGAAGACGCCAATCTTGACCACCGCCACCGCGTGCAGCAGAGCGCTGACCGGGGTCGGCGCGACCATCGCCGCCGGCAGCCAACGGTGCAACGGCATCAGTGCCGCCTTGCCGATGCCGAACAGGAACAGCGCGTAGAGCACCAGCACGGTGCCGTCGGTGGCATGGCCGGCGAGGATGCCTCCCGGGGTGAAAGTGACGCTGCCGGTCAGGTTCCAGGTCCAGGCGATCGCCAGCAGCAGCAGGCCGATCGACGAACCGATCAGCACGCCGAGGTAGGTGCGGCCGGCGCGTCGCGCCTCGTCGGTGCCGGCATGGGTAACCAGCGGGAAGGTCGACAGCGTCAGCGCCTCGTAGAAGACGAACAGCGTCACCAGGTTGGCGGCGAACGCCGCGCCGATGGTGCTGGCGATGGCGATGGCGAAAAAGGCATAAAAGCGGGTCTGGTGTTTTTCGTGATGGCCGCGCATGTAGCCGATGGAGTAGACCGTGGTGACCATCCACAAGAAGCTCGCGACCAGCGCCATGATCAGCCCGAGCGGTTCGACCTCGAAGGCCAGGGCGATACCCGGCAACGGCTCGGCCAGAGTCCACGCCGGCCTCCCCCCGGCTGCCACGTCGGGCACCAGCGCCACGACCAGCGCGAACAGCAGGCCGCCCGTGACCAGAGACACCGCTTCACGCCGGTTCGGGTAACGGTCGAGCAGCACGATCAGTGGCACCGCCACCAGTGGCAACAGCATGGCGGCCGGCAGCAACGCACTCATGGAGCGCCCCCAAGCAATTCGACCGCCACACCACCGGCGATGCCGACCGTCAGATCGGTATCAATGCCGAGCCAGACGTTGGCCACCACCAGCGCCCAGATCGGCAGCAACATATGCCACGGCGCCTCGGACACCGCCGCGGCGCCTGCCGGCCGCGGCTGCATGTAGGCGGTCTCGACGACGCGCCAGACGTAGACTACTGCCAGCAGCGAGCCGATCAGGACCAGCAACGCAATCGGCCACCAACCGGCCTCGAGTGCGGCCAGCACCAGGTACCATTTGCTGATGAAACCCGCGGTCAGCGGCACGCCGATCAGGCTCAGGCCGCCAGCGACAAACGCTGCCAGCGTCAGCGGCATCGCCCGACCGAGTCCTTTCATGTCCTCGAGACGTGCACCGCCGACACGGTAGACGACAGCGCCAAGGGCGAGGAACAGCGCAGCCTTCATCACCGCATGGTTGAACAGGTGCACCAGTGCCGCGGTCAGTCCGGTGACGCTGACGAGGCTGATGCCGAGGACGATGTAGCCGATCTGCGCCACGCTCGAGTAAGCAAGCATGCGTTTGACGTCGTTCTGGAAAATCGCCACCGTCGATGCCACCAGCACACCGAGCAGCGCCAGCACCATCAGCAGCGCCGAAAGCAGCATGCCGGAGAACGAGAACCCGGCGCCGAAGATCGTGAACAGGAAGCGCAGCAGGACGTAGATGGCGACCTTGGTCGCGGTGCCGGCAAGGAATGCGGTGACCACCGACGGGGCGTAGGCGTAGGCGTTCGGCAACCACAGGTGCAGTGGGAACAGCGCGATCTTCAGGCAGATGCCAACCACCAGGAAGGCGAAGGCCGCGAGTACGGTACGATTGTCGCCGAGCGCCGGCAACCGCTCGGCGAGGTCGAGCATGTTCAGTGTGCCGGTGACCATGTAGAGCAGGCCAACGCCGATCAGGATGAAGGTCGCACCCAGCGTACCCATGATCAGGTACTGGTAACTGGCGGTCAGCGCGCGACGGTCGCGGCCGAGGCTGATCAATGCGTAACTCGACAGTGACGAGATCTCGAGGAACACGAACAGGTTAAAAGCATCGCCAGTGATGACGATACCGAGCAGGCCGGCCAGGCAGAGCAGCAGCGCGGCGTAGAATGCGGCGTGCTGATGGCGTGCAATCTCGCGCGCCACACTGGCCCGGGCGTAGGTCAGCACCAGGGCGCCGACCGCGGCGACGATCACCAGCACATAGCTGTCGAGCCGATCGACGCGGTACTCGATCCCCCAGGGGGCGGCCCAGCCACCGAGCGCATAGCGGATCTCGCCGCCTGCCGGCACGCTGCCGAGCAACGACAGCGCGACATAGAGCGCGAACCAGCCAACCGCGGTCGCCAATCCCCAGGCCAACGTGCCACGGCCGAGCAGCAGACACATCGGCGCCGCGAGCAGCGGTACGACGACCTGCAGGACCGGCAAGTGCTCGTCGATCATGCCTCGCGGTCCTGCCGCTGGATCGCCTCCTCGTCGACGCTGCCGTAAGCCTCCTTGATGCGCACGACGAGAGTCAGACCGAGCGCCGTTGTCGCCACGCCGACGACGATCGCCGTGAGGATCAGCACGTGAGGCAGAGGGTTGGAGTAGGCTGTCGCGCCATCGGTGACGATCGGCGCCGTGCCGCCTTCGACCTTGCCCATGCTGATATAGAGAATAAAAACCGAAGTCTGAAAAATATTCAGACCGACGATCTTTTTCACCAGGTTGGTCGAGCGGATGACAATATAGAAACCGGTCATCATCAGCACGATGACGATCCAGTAGTTGTACAGGCTCAGCGCCATCAGCGCGCCGCCCTGCGCCCGGCGAAGGCGTAGAAGATCGCCAGCATGGTCGTGCTTACGGTGATCCCGACGCCGAGTTCGACCAGCAGGATACCGAGATGCTGACCAGCCGCGGGCTCGGCGGCAAAGACGTCATACTCAAGGAAATTGCCACCGAGCAGCATGCTGGTGATGCCAACACCGCCGTAGAGCAGCACCCCCAGGGCCATCAAGACCCGCACCGCCGTCGTGGGAACCGCTCGCTGCGCGCTGTCGAGACCGAAGACCAGGGCGTAGAGAATCAGCGCCGCGGAGAAGATCACCCCGGCCTGGAAGCCACCGCCAGGACCGTAGTCCCCGTGGAACTGGACATAGAGCGCAAACAGCAGGATCAGCGGGATGATGAGCTTGGCGACGACCCGCAGCACGACGTGATGGGTCATTCCTGCTCCTCGTCGTCACGGCGGCGACCGCCGAGCAGCAGCAGCACACCCACACCGGCGGTGAAGATCACCACCGTCTCGCCCAGGGTGTCGTAGCCGCGGTAGCTGGCGAGTACCGACGTGACCATGTTCGGCAGCCCGGTCTCACGCGGTGAGTCGATGATGTAGCGCGGTGCGACATGGCGATGGATCGGTGCATCGGGGTCGCCGAAGCGCGGCATGTCCAGCGTGGCGAAGACCAGCGCGCCGCCGGTCACCAGGACTACGGCGAGCGGCAGCCAGGCGCGGCTGGATGGACGCGACTCCTCGTGCCCGACCAGCCCCAGCGTCGCCAGCATCAGTACGGTGGAGATACCGGCACCGACCGCCGCCTCGGTGAAGGCGACATCGACGGCATCGAGCGCAACAAAGAACAGGGCGGCGTGCAACGAGTAGATCCCGGTCAGCATGATCACCGCGACCAGGTTGCGCAGGCGCACGATGGCGATGGCGATTACGACCAGGAAGCCGAGCAGCACGTAATTGATCAGGAGTTCGATGGATCACCTCCATCGTCGTCAAGCTCGGGCTCGAAACCGCTGTGCAATGCCGACTTGGCCAGCGCGTGGGTCGCGGTCGGCACCGTGAACAGCAGAAAGAAGAAGATCAGGACCAGGCGTATGCCAACATCGAAGCTCTCCGCCTGCAGCAACAGCCCGAACAGGATCAACCCAGCGCCGAGCGTGTCGATCACGCCCGAGGCGTGCAGCCGGCTGTAGAAGTCGGGCAAGCGCAGCACGCCGAGCCCGCCGACAATGCAGAAGAAGCCGCCGCCCAGCAGGCTGATCCAGCTGAGGACATCAAGCAGCAGGTCC
Source organism: Gammaproteobacteria bacterium (assembly GCA_003645555.1). Taxonomy (GTDB): domain Bacteria; phylum Pseudomonadota; class Gammaproteobacteria; order QNFN01; family QNFN01; genus QNFN01. The sequence continues at coordinate 6,882 of QNFN01000082.1, forward strand.
ACCTAGCCGTTCTCCTCGCGCCGGCCACAGCCGAACGATCCGTATTCGAAGTACTTCAGCGTGGCGATGGTCGTAATGAAGCTGATCAACGCGTAGACCAAGGCGATGTCGAGAAAGTCCGGCCGATCGGTAACGAAGCCGATCACCGCAATGCCGAGGACCGTGCTGGTGCCGAACATGTTGACGGCGAGGATGCGGTCGAAGACGGTCGGGCCGCGCAAGGCACGCACCAGTGTCAGCGCCATCGTCAGCAGGATCGTGAACAGTGCGGCAACAAACATCTCAGCCCGCCCCGTCCATCCGCGCGACCCGTCGCATCATCTCGCCTTCCCTGACGGCCTCGGCCGCTTTGCGGCTCAACGCGTGGACCACGATCTTGTCGTCGCCTACGTCGAGGGTGACCGTTCCCGGCGTCAGTGTGATGGCGTTGGCGTAGACGGTAGCGGGTAGCGGTTCCATGCCACCGGTTGGGACACGGATCACCATGCGCTCGATCGGCAACCGCGGATCGAGTATGCGGCGGACCACGTCGATGTTCGACTTGACGATCTCGGCGAGCAACCACGGCCAGAAGGTCAGTACGTGACGAGTCAGGTGCACGGGAACGGCCTCGTGGTCGGCCACAGCCATGCGCCACACCAACCACACCACCAGCCCGACCGAGGCCAGTCCGAAGGTGAGCAGCAACGGTGTGTAATGGCCGGACAGGATAAGCCAGAAAGCAGCCAA